>JAYTQX010000275.1:0-10682 GCA_043746455.1 Pseudomonadota bacterium | reverse complement strand
ATCGTTGAGCGACAGGCCGTCGGCGGACAGCGGGTGGCGCCGGCGCGTGTCCGAATAGCGCTTGAACAGCACGTCGTCGCGCGTGTCGAGAAAAATCAGTTCGTGTTCGATGCCCTGGCGCGCGAGCTCGGCGAGGATCGCCGGTACGCGCTGCAGATCCTCGTAGCGGTTGCGCACATCGATGCCGACGGCAAGACGCGGATGCACACCGGGCTGACCGACCGTGGCCGCAGCGACGAAAGCCGGCAACAGCGCGGCCGGCAGGTTGTCGACGCAGTAGTAATCCAGATCCTCGAGTGCGCGCAGCGCGATGGTCTTGCCCGAGCCCGACATGCCGCTGACCACGGCCAGGCGCGAGGCATTGTGTACTTTTTCATTTTTGTCGTCTGTGGGCGCGCGCATCGGCCAAACTCAGTTGCGTCCAACAAAATCGCAGCGAGCGAAGGCAGGTCGCGTGATGCCGGAGCGGAGGAACCGGAGTGTACTTTCGGTACATGAGGATGACTCGCCGCTTCTGCGGCTCGCCCTTCGGGCCATTCGCTGCGCAAATGTTCGCTCCGGCATCCTGCCTCCGCGGTCCGAGCACCGCCGACGCGCAAGCTGGCGAGCGCAGTAGATTTTGTTGGACGCAATCACCACGGCGACTGCCGGCGCATCTGATGCGCCTGCCGGTCGAGAAAGGTCTGCGCCGGATCGATGCCCTTGGTCTTGAGCACGTGGTTGCGTACCGCAGCCTCGACCAGCACCGCGAGGTTGCGTCCCGCGGCGACCGGAATCGCCGTCTGCGGCACGCGCGTATCGAGTACTTCGCGATAACTGTTGTCGCCGTAAATGCGTTCGAGGCCGGCGTCTTCGCCGATACGCACACCCGTTGCCAGATGCACGATCAGGCGCAGGTATTTGGACGGCTTGACCGCGGTGTGGCCGAACATTTCGCGCACGTTGAGGATGCCCAGACCGCGCACTTCGAGCAGGTCCTGGAGGATTTCCGGGCACGAACCGTCGATCACATCCGGTGCGATCTGGGTGAACTCGGGTGCGTCGTCGGCGATCAGGCGATGGCCGCGCGTGATCAGTTCGAGTGCCAGCTCGCTCTTGCCGGAACCCGACTCGCCGGTGATCAGCACGCCGATCGAATACACCTCCATCAGCACGCCATGCAGGGTCACGCGGCGCGCGAGCATGCGTGCGAGGTGGTATTGCAGATAAGTCAGCAGCTCATGGCCGCGCTTGCTGCTGAGCCAGATCGGCGTGCCGCTTTCGTCGGCGGCTTGGCGCACGTCCTCGGGTACTGGCTGGTCCTTCGACACAATCAGCGCGGTCGGCTGGAAGCCAATGATTTTTTCCACCACTTCCCAACGTTCGCGCGCATCCAGGCCGTTGAGCCACGCGAGTTCCTCGCTGCCGATGATCTGGATCTTGTTCGGATAGATGATATTCAGATAGCCGGCCAGCGACGGCCGCCGCGCCTGCTTTTCCGCGGGCGTGATCGCGCGCTTCTCGCCCTGTTCGCCGGCGACCCAGCGCAGGGCGAGGCGGTCCTTGACCTTGTCGAACAGTTCGCGCGCGCTCAGACGTTCCATCGGATCGATCCGCAGAGGTATCGGGACGGCAGCGGCGCGTCCGCAGCGGACGCGTCGCATGGACGATCATTCTGCCAGTTTCGACTGGATAACGTGCGAGAGATTTCAGCGGGAAACCCACCGCCACGCGTCCCTGCGCGGCCGGACGCGCCGCTCAGCTGTAGCGCGTCTCGCGCACCGCCTCGCGGTGATGGTTGCTGAGTTTTTCCTTGTGCTTCTTCACCTGGCGATCGAGCTTGTCGGCCAGCGTGTCGATCGCGGCGTACAGGTCGGCCGCGCTGGCGTCGGCATGGATGGTCTTGTTCGCAGCGCAGTGCAGGGTCGCCTCGGCCTTCTGATAGAGCTTTTCCACGGTGAGGACGACGGCGGCATCATGAAGTTGCTCGCAGTGCCGCACGATGCGGCCGAGTTTCGACTCGGCGTAGTCGCGCAGGGCGGGGGTGACGATGACCTGATGTCCACTGACGATGATCTGCATGACGAAATCCTCTGCTGATGGAAATTCACGATGTCCGTTCCCCCTGATGCGCAGCGCAGCAGGCGGACACTAGATCAGACCGGGTTGTGTGTGCTTGGTTCCGCGTCTACCTCCTTTGGTTATTCAGCAAAGTCTGCTGCGTTCGTTGGACGAAGGAATATTCATCCCTTCGCGATACTTGGCCACCGTGCGCCGCGCGACCTCGATGCCGCGGCGGTTCAATTCCGCGGCGAGCGCCTGATCAGACAGCGGTTTGCGCGGGGTTTCGTCGCCGATCAGGCGGCGGATCATCGCCTGGATCGCGGTCGACGACGCCGCACCGCCGTCGATCGTGCCGACGCCGGAGGAGAAGAAATACTTGAACTCGAAGGTCCCGCGCGGCGTGTGCAGGTATTTGCGCGTGGTCATGCGCGAGACCGTGGATTCGTGCATGCCGATCTGCTCGGCGATATCGCGCAGCACCAGCGGACGCATGGCCTCGGGACCGAAATCCAGGAACGCAGTCTGGCTGCGCACGATCGCGGTGGCGACCTTGAGCATGGTGTCGGCGCGCGTCTGCAGGCTCTTGATCAGCCAGCGCGCCTCCTGCAGTTGCCCGCGCAGATAATGCGCATCGTCGCGCTGCGCGCGCGTGATCAGGTCCGAATAATGCTGATTGATCGCCAGGCGCGGCTGGCATTGCGGGCTGAGTGCGACGCTCCAGCGCCCGTTGCGGCGGCGTGCGAACGCATCTGGCGCGACAAATTCAGGCACGCTTGCGCTATATTGCGCGCCGGGTTTCGGATCGAGCGAGCGCACCAGGGCGATCGCCGCATCGAGTTCCTCGGCGCTCGCATGCAACAGCTTGCACAGGCGCGCGCGGTCGTTGCGCGCCAGCGTTTCCAGATGCGCGCTGGCGATCTCGCGCGCAACCTTCAGGTCGGGCGTGCACGGATCGAACGCGTCGAGCTGGGCGCACAGGCATTCGGCCAGGTTGCGGCTGGCGACGCCAAGCGGGTCGAACTGCTGGATGCGATGGCGCATCGCCTCGACTTCGTCCAGGCCCACCGCATGGATATCCGCCACCGCGCCCTGCAGTGTCTGGCTGTCCTCGTGCAGATAACCGTCGTCGTCGATCGCCTCGATGATCGCGGTGCCGATCGCGCGGTCGCGCGCGGATAACGGCGTCAGGTTGAGCTGCCAGAGCAGATGGTCGCGCAGATCCTCCTGCTCGGGATCCTGTGTTTCGCGGTCGTCGTCGCCGAAGGGTTTCGGGCTGCCGTAGTCGCTGCCGTCGTCCTCGAAGTCGCCGGCCAGCTCGAAGTCGTCGGTTTCCTTGGTCTCGTCGGCGGCCGAAGTCTCGGACGCTCGCTCGGGCTCGGTCGCCTCGGCGGGCGCCTCGGCGGTGGCGTCGTATTCGTCGGCCTCGAACGCGTCTTCCTGGCTGTCGCTTTCGGTCAGTTCGAGCAGCGGATTGGATTCGAGCACGTTGCGCAGCTCGATCTCGAGTTCGATGCTGGACAGTTGCAACAGCTTGATCGCCTGCTGCAATTGCGGCGTCAGGGCGAGGGTTTGATGGAGGCGTAGTTGTAACGCGGGTTTCACGGGATGAAAACGATTTTGCAGCGGTGTCGGACGCAGCATAGCGCCAGTTCCGGGTCCCGCGTCAATCGCTGCGTCACACTACCGGGACAGTGGCCGTGAATCGCGCCAGGAATCACGCCAGCGGCAGCAGAATCTCCACTTCGAGGCCACCGCCGTCGGCATTGACTGCGCGGATGCGGCCGCCTTGGCGTTCGACCGCGCGCTTGGCGATGGCCAGTCCCAGGCCGCTGCCGCCGCTCTTGCGCTGGCGCGCGGAATCGGTACGGAAATACGGGTCGAAGATGCGCGCGCAATCCGCGGCCGACACGCCCGGGCCGGCATCGATCACGCGCAGGCGGGCCTGTTGCTCGACGCGGTCCAGGCGGATACGGATCGTGGAGTCGGGCGTGGTGTAATTGACTGCGTTGCGCACGACGTTTTCGATCGCGCTCGCGAGCAGGTCGGATTCGGCGCGCACCAGCAATGGCGCACTCTGCGCGATATACAGCGAGCAATGCTGCGCCTGCGCCTCGAATGCGGCGTCGGCGGCGATATCGGCGATCAACTCATCCAGCGCGACGCTTTCCCTTTCCACCGTCGACGGCGTGGTCATCTCCATGCGCGATAGCTGGATCGCCTGGGCGATCATTTCTTCGAGGCGGTGCGATTCGAGCTCGATGCGCTCGATCTGCACCTTGGCATCGCCGTGCGTCTGCGCGCGCGCCAGCTCGAGCGCAACCTGCAGGCGCGCCAGCGGCGAGCGCATTTCGTGCGAGACGTCGCGGATCAGCCGGCGCTGGCCCTCGACCAGTTCCTTCAGGCGCGCGGCCATCTGATCGAATTCGCTGGCCAGCGAGAGCATTTCCGCACTGCGTCCGAATGTCAGAGTGCCAATGCGCGCATCCAGATCGCCGCGCGCGACGCGCCGAGCGTTCGCGCGGATGCGCGACAGCGGCGCGGCGATATAGGCGGCCAGCAACAGGCTGAAAAACGCGCTGATCACGCTGGCGATTGCGACCTGTTTCCAGAACAGGTTCGGGCGCCGGAAAAGCATGCGCAGCAACGGTGGATATTCGAACTCCGCCACCCCGGTATACTTTTCCCTGTCGGTCAGGCTGAGCATGCGGATGCGCGCACGATTGGTGTGCATCCCCTGTGCGTCCACGACGGCATGGTTGATCGCGTCCGCCACGTCGTCGGGCACCGGGCGTGCGAGCAAGTCGACACCGTTGGCATCGAGCACGTATATCCGTATGCCACGCTGTTCCGCGCCCTGGACGACGGTGCGCACGGCCTCGACGCCACCTTCGCTCAGCGCGCGTCCGGCGCCACGCAATTGCTCGTTGAGCACCGATTCGAGCCGGGTGATTTCGAGTCCCGGGATTTTCTCGGTCTCGAACTTGTACGAGGTGCTCCAGGCGATGGCGACGATCAACACCAGGTTCGCAGCCCAGAACAAGGCGAAAATGCGCCAGAACAGACGCCGCATCGTCAGGCCTCCTGGACAACGCGAAACAGATAGCCGCCGCGCCGGATCGTGTGAATCAGCGATTCGCCATCGGCGGCGACGCCGAGCTTGCGCCGCAGTTTGGAAATGTGCACATCGATGCTGCGGTCGAACGGGCGCAGCGGACGACCGAGCACGTCCTGGGCGATGGTTTCTTTGCTCACCACGTGGCCGGCGTCGCGCATGAGCATGACGAGGATGTTGAATTCGGTGCCGGTCAGCGATACCGGCTCGTCACGCAGCGCGACACTGCGCGAGGCGGCGTTCAGGGCAACCGGGCCGACGACCAGATCGGCCAGGCGCGCGGTTTCGCTCTCGCCGCGTGTGCGCCGCAGAATCGCGCGCAGACGAGCGGCGATTTCGCGCGGATTGCAGGGTTTGGGCACGTAGTCGTCGGCGCCGAGTTCGAGACCGAGGATACGGTCGATGTCCTCGCCGAGCGCGGTCAGCATGAGCACTGGCAGTTGCGAATCGCGGCGCAGCTCGCGCAGCACCTCGATGCCCGAGCGCTGCGGCAGCATGACGTCGAGAATCAACGCGTCGTAGTTCTCGCTGGCGGCGCGCCGCAAAGCCGTCGCACCGTCATTGGCGATGTCGACGCCGAATCCATCGCGCACCAGAAAATCGCTGAGCAGCTGGCAAAGCTCCTCGTCGTCGTCGACCAGCAGAATCTTGGCATCGTTCATGCGCGTGACTATACATCCGGGCATTTGCAGTGTCGCCGGTGGCGTGTGCGACTTTGCATCCGCTTGCATTTGATTACCCGATCGTTCGCGCCGATTGCTCCTGCGGTTTCAGCGTGGCCGCCTATAATCTCGCGAAGTTCTACCGGGATTTGCCGTGCGTGCCGCGCTCTTCGCCCTGTGTTGTTTGTTGCTCGCGACGGGTTTGAATCATGCCGCCGGTTTGCCGCCGGATTTCAGCGGCGACTGGGTAACCGGCGATCAGGCCGACGCCGCGGCGCCGGCGGCGAAATCGTCCAGCGACAACGGAGGGCATTCTCACAGCGGGCACGGCGGTGGCATGGGCGGTGGCGGACACGGCACGGGCGGCGGTCGCGGCGGGCATGGCAACAATTCTTCGAGCAATAGCGATTCCAGCGCGGGCGCCAACGCGAACACGTCGGTCATGCCGCGCGAACACGCACATGCGCTGATCATCCGTCCGTCCGATGACGTATTCGATATCGAGGCCAACGGCCGGCGCATGGCCTATCGCTACGACGGCAAGCGCAACTACGGGCCGCAATACGGCGGCACGGTGTCGCTGACATGGGCGGCGCCGGAACTCGTGATCGAAACCCACCACGACGCCGGCGGCAGCTTCGAGGAGCACTACCAACTGTCGCCGGACGGCAAGAAACTCAACCCTGCGGCTGCGCGTGCAGCAGACCGCGGATGGCCTCGTGCAGGAGACCCGCCGCGTGTTTGTGCGGCACGAAGGCGAATAGTTTTCCTTCTCCAATCGGGAGAAGGTGGCGCGTAGCGCCGGACGCCCCAAAGGAATTCCCCTTGGGGGATGAGGGAGAAGCATCGCGAATTGCCGCCACACCGCAATACCGCGAAACCATTCCCTCATCCGCCTTCGGCACCTTCTCCCGGTGGGAGAAGGGAAGAAAAGCTACGCGCCCGCCGGCATCAGCAACAACAGGGCGATGCCGAGCACGATGCGGTACAGCGCGAACGGCGTGAAGCGATGCGTGCGAATGAAGCCGAGCAGCCATTTCACCACGACAAATGCGGTGATCGTCGAAACGACGAAGGCGATGGAGAGCGCGCTCCAGTCTTCGTGTCCGCCACCAGCCTTGAGCGCCTTGAGCAGTTCATAGCCGCTTGCCGCGAACATGGTCGGGATGCCGACAAGAAACGCGAATTCCGTCGCCGCTGGACGATTGCTGGTGCCAGCCAGCATGGCGACGAAAATCGTCGCCGCAGAACGCGAAGTGCCCGGAAAAATCGCTGCAACGATCTGCGCGAGGCCGACCATGATCGCGACCGGCCAACTGATGCGTGCGCTGTCCGGCAGCTTCGCCGCAAAATGTTCGGCCACGATCATCCACACGCCGCCGATGACGAATGCCCAGGCGATCGGGGTGATTTTTTCGGGCAATTTGAAACCCAGTCGGGTCACAACAAAGCCAAGCACCGCGGTGATCAGGAACGCGACCAGCAATTTCAATGCGTAATCGCGATTTGCCGGGTTGCGCGAAGCGACCGCGAGCTGCCACAGGCGCTGTCGATAGATCAGGGCGACGGCAAGAATCGCCCCGGCCTGAATCACCACGTTGAATGTGTCGCTGCGTTCGCCGAGCCAATGTTCGGCGACCAACAGGTGGCCGGTCGAGGAAATCGGCAGGAATTCGGTGATGCCTTCGATAAGGCCGAGCAGGATGACGCAGAGGATTTCGAGCATGGGATTGGATGCAGGAGATTGGATTGGGTGTGAAAGTAGGAATTGTTGCCCGCGATTGTGGCCGACTGCGGTACGGTTTTGTGGCAAGACTCTGAGGTTTTTTGCCGTCATTCCCGCGAAGGCGGGAATCCGGTTCTTCTTGCCAGGCTGCGAAAGGCCTGAGCAAGAACTGGATTCCCGCCTTCGCGGGAATGACGAGCAAAGGAAACACTTATGGCATCATACGATGCCTAGGTTAACTACTCCGCGAAGCCATGCTGATTTTCGAATTGTCGCAACCCGGCCGCACCGCGGCGGCGCAAATCCCGGCCGCGGTCGCCACGCCCGAGGATCTGCCCGCACAATTTCGCCGCAAGACACCGATCGGCCTGCCCGAGGTTTCCGAACTGCAGGCGGTTCGCCACTATACGAATCTGTCGCGCAAGAATTTCTCGATCGACACGCAATTCTATCCGCTGGGTTCGTGCACGATGAAGTACAACCCGCGCGCCTGCAATTCACTGGCGATGCTCGACGGTTTCCTGGCGCGCCATCCGTATGCGCCGGAATCGCTGTCGCAGGGGTTTCTGGCGTGCATGTACGACCTGCAGGAAATTCTCGCCGACGTGACCGGCATGAAAGGCGGCGTCTCGCTCGCGCCGATGGCCGGCGCGCAGGGCGAATTCGCCGGCGTGGCGATGATCATGGCCTACCACAAGCATCGCGGCGATTTGCAACGTACCGAAATTATCGTTCCCGATGCCGCGCACGGCACCAATCCGGCGACCGCGACGATGTGCGGTTGCACGGTACGCGAAATTCCGACACAGGCCGACGGCGATATCGATGTCGAGGCGCTGAAGAAGGTGCTCGGTCCGAAAACCGCAGGCATCATGCTGACCAATCCGTCGACGATCGGCGTGTTCGAACGCCGCATTGTGGAAATTTCCAGATTGGTGCATGAGGCCGGCGGCCTGCTTTACTACGATGGCGCCAACCTCAATGCGATCCTCGGCAAGGTGCGTCCGGGCGACATGGGCTTCGACGCGATTCATATGAACCTGCACAAGACCTTCTCGACACCGCACGGTGGCGGTGGTCCCGGCGCGGGTGCGGTCGGCGTATCCGAGCGGCTGCGGCCGTTCCTGCCGATCCCCATGATAGAAGCTGTCGTCCGCAATGCGGACGACTCCTTGTCCCCTCCCCCCTTCGCGGGAGAGGGAAGGGTGGGGGGGAGTGAGAAAACCTGGTACCGCTGGATCCGCAAGAAAGACCGTCCGCAGTCGATCGGCCGCCTGACCAGCTTCGCCGGCAACGCTGGCGTGCTGTTGCGAGCCTACATCTACGCGCGCCTGCTCGGCCGCGAGGGCATGCCGCGCGTGGCCGAGTACGCGACGCTGAACGCGAATTACCTGGCCAGGCGCCTGGCCGCGAAAGGATTCGATCTGGCTTACCCGAAGCGCCGCGCAAGCCACGAATTCATCATCACCGTGGCCAAGCAGAAAAAGGAAAACGGCATCACCGCCCTGGATTTTTCCAAGAGCCTGCTTGATCGTGGCATCCATGCGCCGACCAATTATTTCCCGCTGCTGATTCCCGAGTGCTTGCTGATCGAGCCGACCGAAACCGAAAGCAAGGAAACTCTGGATGAATTCGTCGAGGTGATGGGCGACCTGATCAAGCTCGCCGCGGCGAATCCGCAGGCGATGAAGGATGCGCCGATAACGATGCCGGTGCGTCGGCTCGACGACGTGAAAGCGGCGAGGGAACTGGATGTCGCCTGGGGTATGCGCGCAGCCGACGCAGCCTGAATTCACGTGGCAGGGGAAGGGGGAGACGAATGCCAAGCACCGAGTCACGCGGCCCGAAGCAGATCTACAAGGCGCTGATCTGGTCGCTCAACGGGCTGCGCGCGAGCTGGCGGTTCGAGGCCTCGTTTCGGCTTGAAGTATACTTGTGCATTATTTTATTTCCGCTCGGCCTGTGGCTTGGCCGCGGCGGCGTGGAAAAGGCCCTGCTCTGCGGCAGCCTGCTGCTGGTATTGTCGGCCGAGCTGTTGAACTCGGCGGTCGAAGCGGTGGTCGACAAGGCGAGTCCGGAATTTCACGAACTGGCCGGCCGCGCCAAGGACATGGGCTCCGCTGCCGTGTTCCTGCTCATGCTCAATGTGATGTTCTGCTGGGGAGTGATACTTTGGCAACACGGCCTTTGATACGCACCGCGACGCGTTTCGGCAGATGGGTGGACCGTCATGTTCCATCCTGAACTGCTGATCGCCCTGCTCACGCTGAGCACGCTCGAGATAGTTCTCGGCGTCGACAATCTGGTGTTCATTTCGATCGCGGTGAGCCGCTTGCCGCCCGAGCGCCGTTCGCGCGCACGCAAGCTCGGGCTCATGTTCGCCTGCCTGACCCGGATCATGCTGCTGGTGACGCTCGCCATGCTCGCGCGCATGGACGATCGTCACATGGCCCTGTTTACCCTGTACGGCAGAATGATTTCCGTGCGCGACCTGATCATCGGCGGCGGCGGGCTGTTCCTCGTGGTCAAGGGATTGATGGAAATCTTCGACGCAATTACCAGTGAAGGAATGGAGATCGTGGCGAAAGCCACTGCCGCGAATTTCGTCTGGGTGATCGCGCAGATCGCGATCATCGACATCGTGTTCTCGATGGATTCGGTGATCACCGCGGTCGGTATGGTGCGCAATATTCCGGTGATGGTCGCCGCGATCGTGCTCGCCGTGGCGGTAATGCTGTTCGCCTCCGATCCGGTCGGCGAGTTCATCGACCGCAACCCGACGATCCGCATGCTCGCGCTCGCGTTCATCGTGCTGATCGGCGGCATGCTGATCGCCGAGAGCGTCGATGTACGCATTCCGCGCGCCTACGTCTATTTCGGCATGGGCTTCTCGGCGGTGGTCGAGATGCTCAATCTGTGGGCCAAGCGCGAGCGCACCCGGCGTTTCAAACGCCGCGCCGCGGATCGGCCCAAGGTGGATCCCGATTCGATCGAGCCCGAGCGGTAGCAGCAGCGTTCCGGCCGGGACGCCGCGCATGTATCATGCGGCTTGCGTCAACCAACTAGGGAATCGGGCCATGCAAATTCGTCGAATTCTACTTTTGCTGCTGGCGTCTCTCGTACTCGCCGGCTGCGGTTA
>JAYTQX010000274.1:0-6863 GCA_043746455.1 Pseudomonadota bacterium | reverse complement strand
GTGCCCGGCGGGCTGGTTCAGCACCAGTTCGTCGCGCACGACTTCCTCGACGACGAGAAACCGCCCGACGCGCGCGACTATCGTGGCCACGGTCACGTCCGGCCGCCAGATCGCATCGAAATTTACGTCGCTTTGCATCGGTCCTTGGATTGGATAGGTTCGTCTGGCAAATATTACATGAGGGCAGGTTGCACCCTGCTCGCGCCGGCAGATTGAATTGCGAAAGATGGCCACCATTTGATTGCGCTGGTCACGCGCGCGATCATCTCGCGGTCGCTATAATCGAACCGATCCAGCCTACGGGGAAGCAATGCCACAAACGCCGCACAAACAGCACGAACCTCTGCACGGCGTCGTCGTCGAGGAAGCGCGCCCTGAAGTGGAGCGTCCGCCGCTCTACCAGGTGCTGCTGCTGAACGACGATTTTACACCCATGGACTTCGTGGTGGCGGTGCTGGAGACGTTTTTCAATATGGACCGCGAGCGTGCGACTCAGGTCATGCTTCATGTGCACACGCGCGGCAAGGGTGTCTGCGGGGTGTTCACGCGCGAGGTCGCCGAAACCAAGGTCACCCAGGTCAACGAATTTTCCCGCTCGCATCAGCACCCATTGCTGTGTACTCTGGAAAAAGCCTGAGCGCCCCACATATCGTGTGATGGCTAGTAGCCAATTGAGTATGCGGTCAGGGACGAGCGCTTTTTGACCCTCGCGACCAGGGACGATCGCACAGCGGAGCGGGTACATGTTCAGTAAAGATCTCGAGCTCACCATTGGCCAGTGCTACAAGGACGCGCGCGAGCAGCGCCACGAATTCATGACAGTGGAGCATTTGCTGCTCTCGCTGCTGGAGAATCCGTCGGCTGCCGCCGTGCTGCGCGCCTGCGGCGCCGATCTGGTCAAGCTTGGCAAGGATTTGAAAGCGATCATCGCGGAAACGGTACCGGTGTTGCCCGCCGGCGACGACCGCGATACGCAGCCGACGCTGGGTTTCCAGCGCGTGCTGCAGCGCGCGGTCTATCACGTGCAGTCATCGGGGCGCAAGGAAGTCACCGGCGCCAATGTGCTGGTCGCGATTTTCGGCGAGAAAGACTCGCACGCGGTGTACTTCCTCAACCAGCAGGAAGTCGCGCGTCTGGACGTGGTCAACTACATCTCGCACGGCGTGGCCAAGATCGGTCAGGACGCGCCCACGCAACCCTCCGCCGACGTCGGCAAGGAAGGCGAAGGCGGCGACGAGCCGCGCGGCAATCCGCTGACCGACTTCGCCAGCAACCTCAACGAACTGGCCAAGCAGGGCAAGATCGATCCACTGATCGGCCGGATCGAGGAGATCGAGCGCACGATCCAGGTGCTTTGCCGCCGGCGCAAGAACAATCCGCTGTATGTCGGCGAAGCCGGCGTGGGCAAGACCGCTATCGCCGAAGGCCTTGCCAAGCGCATCGTCGAGGGCGAGGTGCCCGAAGTGCTCAAGGGTTGCGTGATCTACTCGCTCGACATGGGCTCGCTGGTCGCCGGCACCAAGTATCGCGGCGATTTCGAAAAGCGCCTGAAAGCCGTGCTCGCGCAGCTGAAGAAGGAAGCGAACGCGATTCTATTCATCGACGAAATCCACACAGTCATCGGCGCGGGTTCCGCCTCCGGCGGCACAATGGATGCGTCGAACCTGATCAAGCCGGTGCTCGCCTCGGGTGAACTGCGCTGCATCGGCTCGACCACGTTCCAGGAATATCGCGGCGTGTTCGAAAAGGATCGCGCGCTTGCGCGGCGGTTCCAGAAGATCGACGTGGTCGAGCCGACCATCGCCGAGAGCATCGAAATCCTCAAGGGTCTGAAGTCGCGTTTCGAGGAACACCACAAAATCGAATACACGGCCGATGCGCTCAAGGCGGCGGTCGATCTGTCGGTGAAGCACATCGGCGATCGTTTGCTGCCGGACAAGGCCATCGACGTGATCGATGAGGCCGGTGCGCGCCAGCGTCTGATGCCGGAAAACGAACGCAAGAGCATCGTCGACGTACCCGAGATCGAATTCATCGTCGCGCGCATGGCGCGCATCCCGGCCAAGCAGGTGTCGACCTCCGATCGCGACGTGCTGAAGAATCTCGAACGTAATTTGAAAATGGTCGTGTTCGGCCAGGATCAGGCGATCGAAGCACTTGCCGCGTCGATCAAGATGGCGCGCTCGGGACTCGGCAACGCACAAAAGCCGATCGGCAATTTCCTGCTCGCCGGGCCCACCGGCGTGGGCAAGACCGAAGTCACGCGCCAGCTTGCCATGCAGCTGGGCATCGAACTGATCCGTTTCGACATGTCCGAGTACATGGAGGCGCATTCGGTGTCGCGCCTGATCGGTGCGCCGCCGGGCTATGTCGGTTTCGACCAGGGCGGCTTGCTCACCGAGCAGATCACCAAGCATCCGCATTGCGTGCTGCTGCTCGACGAGATCGAGAAGGCGCATCCGGATGTGTACAACATCCTGTTGCAGATCATGGATCACGGCAAGCTCACCGACACCAACGGCCGCGAAGCCAATTTCCGCAACGTCATTCTGGTGATGACCACGAACGCGGGTGCCGCGCAGGCCGCGAGGCGATCCATCGGTTTCGTCGAACAGAGTCATGCGACCGATGCGATGGAAACGGTACGTCGCGCGTTCTCGCCGGAATTCCGCAATCGTCTCGATGCGATCATCCAGTTCGCCTCGCTCGATTTCGAGCACATCCTGCGCGTGGTTGACAAGTTCCTGATCGAACTCGAACTGCAGTTGACCGAAAAGCGCGTCGTGCTGCACGTCGAACCCGAGGCGCGCCGCTGGCTGGCCGAGAACGGTTTCGACAAGCAGATGGGCGCGCGGCCGATGGCACGCGTGATCCAGGAAAACGTCAAGCGTCCGCTCGCCGACGAACTGCTGTTCGGCAAACTCGCCGACGAGGGCGGTCGCGTCTATCTGAGCGTCAAGGACGGCAAGCTCGATGTGCGCGTGGAAGCGGACGAGAAGTTGCCGGCGGTCGTCTAGTAATTCGGCGGCGCCCAATGGAAACGAAAACGGCGGCCTTGGCCGCCGTTTCTTTGCTCGTCATTCCCGCGGAGGCGGGAATCCAGTCTTGCGTGCTGAATGAAAAGCTGGATCCCGTGTCATCATACGTCCCGGTACTGCACGGGATGACTTCATCCTGAAGTCACTTCATCCGGTAGGTGATGCGACCTTTGGTCAGATCATATGGCGTCATCTCGACCTTGACCTTGTCGCCGGTCAGGATGCGGATGTAGTTCTTGCGCATGCGGCCGGAGATGTGCGCCGTGACGACGTGGCCGTTTTCGAGTTGCACGCGGAACATGGTGTTGGGCAGGGTGTCGAGCACCGTGCCTTCCATTTCGATTTGATCGTCTTTTGCCATTCGCTTCTAGTTGAAAAGTGCGGCCAGGGATGGACGCTTCGTGACTTTCGCGCTCAGGGATGAACGCAACAAATCAAACCCGAAGTGCGGCCAAGGATGGCCACTTCTTGATCTTCGCGTTCTACGAGGAACGCACAAGTACCGATGAGGCGCGGGATTCTGCCACGTTCGCGCGGGTACGGGAAGCGAAATCGCGGATCAGACGAGACCGCTGGCCTGCGTTATCGGCAGCCGGTCGCGCCAGGAACCGACGATTCCCGGCTGCGCCACCCGTGCGGCGACCGCCACGACAAAACGATCGCGCGCTACTTCGAACGCACCCATCGAGACCAGATGTGGCGATGTAACCTGGGCATCAAGCAGAGGGAATTCCCATTCGCGTAGCGCACGGCACAAAGCGATCAAGGCGACCTTGGAGCCGTTCGTGCGCGCGCTGAACATCGATTCGCCGAAAAACATGTGGCCGACCGCGACGCCGTAGATGCCGCCGACCAGGGCGGTGTCGGCGTAGACTTCGACAGAATGCGCATGCCCGAGCTTGTGCAACATCGAGTAGGCGTCGAGCATCGCCGGCGTTATCCATGTGCCCGGCTGCTTCGCACGCAGCGCGGCGCAGGCGCGCATCACTTCGACGAATGCCGTGTCGGCACGGATCGTCCACGCACAGGCGCGCAGCCAGCGCAGCAACTTTGTGGAAATATGTACTTTGTCGGTCGCGAACACCATGCGCGGATCGGGCGACCACCACAGGATGGGCTCGCCGGTGGAATACCAGGGAAAGATGCCATGGCGATAGGCGTCGAGCAGGCGCTGCGGCGACAGATCGCCGCCCGCGGCGAGCAGGCCGTTGGGCTCGTCGAGCGCGCTGTGAACCGGTGGAAATGCTTCGCGCAGTCCCGCATGCAGGATCGGAATGCGGATCACCTTCAGCCCTCCCCTTCAAGGGGAGGGTTGGGTGGGGATGGTTTTACTCCGGACCCACAAGGCGAGTGGTGCGCATACGGCGAATGTGACATCAGCTCTTCGCGATAATCGAGCAAGGCCTCGCCCTCGCGCGCGAGCGCTTCGCGAACGGCGGCGCGGAAGCGCGGATCGGCAATATAGTGGAACGAGCGTGTCATCGTCGGCAGAAAACCGCGCGCGATCTTGTGCTCGCCCTGCGCACCGGGCTCGAAGATTTCCAGGCCATGGCGCAGGCAGTAGTCGATCCCCTGGTAGTAGCAGGCTTCGAAATGCAGACCCGGCACGTTTTCGTCGCTGCCCCAATAGCGGCCGTACAACGTGTCCGACGAGCGCAACAGCAGCGCCATTGCAATAAGCACGTCGCCGCGCTTGCACAGCACGGCAATCACTTGGCGCGGCATCGCCGCGCCGACGTGCAGAAAAAACGCCTCGGTCAACGCCGGATGATTGCCGCGCTCGGCAAACGTGCGCAGATACAGTTGATGGATGGCGTGCCACTCGTCGGCGTTCAACTCGTCGCCGTGACGCAACTCGCAGACGATCCCGGCCTGCGTGACCTGCGCGCGCTCGTGGCGGATATTCTTGCGTTTCTTGTGGCTGAGCGCGGCGAGAAACTCGTCGAAGGTTCGCCAGCCGCCGGCTTCGACCGGTGCGTTCGTCCAGTGGAATTGCCAGTCGAAGCGCGCGATCCAGCCGTCGCGTTCGAGCGCCTCGGCATCGGCGGCATCGACAAAGTTGATGTGCGCGGAGGAAAGGCCGGCGCGCTTGATTTCCGCAACGATCGCCGCGAGCAGCTGGCCACGCAACTCCACTGCATCGGCGCTGCGTCCAGCAAGCAGACGTGCACCGTTGACGGGCGAGTAGGGTATGGCACCGAGCAGCTTCGGATAGTAGTCGAGGCCGACGCGTTCGTAGGCGCTGGCCCAGGACCAGTCGAACACGTATTCGCCGTGCGAGTTGCGCTTCAGATACAGCGGCGCGGCGGCGACCAGTTCCGCGTTTTCATACAAGCCCAGATGATGCGCACGCCAGCCGTACTCGGCACGCAGGCTGCCGGTGCTTTCGAGTCCGGATAAAAATGCGTGAGCGAGAAACGGATTGTCGTCGGGTAGCAACGCGTTCCATTTGGCCGCATCGATTTCATCGAGGCGGGAGTGGAAGCGAGGTTGCAGATGGACTGTCATGCTTGGCTCGTCATTCCGGCAGGGATTGCCGGAATCCAGACTCTAGGGAGGGCACAGCGCTTTGACCGAGCGGTGAGATCAGCCAGCTACGCGCGCTTCACCGGCTTGGCATCCTTGCGGTCTGGGTCCCGGCAATCCATGCCGGGACGACGGTTGTGGGCGCTCAACCGGCCAACCCAAGCTTATCCAAATACTTCTCTGCATCCAGCGCCGCCATGCAGCCGAAGCCGGCCGAGGTCACGGCCTGACGATAAACCTGGTCGGCCACGTCGCCGGCGGCGAATACACCGGGCGCGCTGGTCGCGGTGGCGCCGCCTTCGAGGCCGGCCTTGATCTTGATGTAGCCGTTGTTCATGTTGAGCTGGCCGTCGAACAGCGCGGTATTCGGCGTATGCCCGATCGCGACAAACATGCCGTGGATGGTGAGCTCGCGCGTCGAACCGTCCTGCACGTTCTTCAGGCGCAGTCCGGTCACGCCGCCGTCGTTGCCAAGCACCTCGTCGACAGAGTTGTGCCAGACGATGTCCACTTTTCCACTTTGCTGCTTCGCAAAGAGCTTGTCCTGCAGGATTTTTTCGGCCTTGAACTTGTCGCGCCGGTGCACGACCGTGACCTTCTTGGCGATGTTCGCCAGGTACAGCGCTTCCTCGACCGCGGTGTTGCCGCCGCCGATCACCGCGACTGCCTGATCGCGGAAGAAGAACCCGTCGCAGGTCGCGCAGGCCGAAACTCCCTGACCCTTGAATTTGTCCTCGGAGGGAATGCCGAGGTATTTCGCGGTGGCGCCGGTGGCGATGATCAGCGCGTCGCAGGTGTATTCGCCACTGTCGCCAACCAGACGGATCGGCTTGCTCGACAATTCGGCGGTGTGGATATGATCGAACACGATTTCCGTTTCGAAACGCGCCGCGTGCTGCAGCATGCGCTCCATCAGTGCCGGTCCCTGCAGACCCTCGACATCGCCCGGCCAGTTGTCCACATCGGTCGTGGTCATCAGTTGGCCGCCTTGCTGCAGGCCGGTGATCAGTACGGGCTTGAGGTTCGCGCGCGCGGCATAGACCGCAGCGGTATAGCCGGCGGGACCGGAGCCGAGGATGATCAGGCGGCTATGCTTGGGAGTGCTCATGTATAATTCTCGCTACTGAAGCGGCCTTTGAGACGCGCGAAAAGGGGAACCCGAAGCATGGGGCGCCTCGCGTGCGGATTCAAGTTCAAAGTTCAAGTCCGTCATCCCTCATCTTCGGAGAACCGTATGCGCATTGGCATTCCGTCGGAAACCAAAACCCTGGAAGGGCGCGTCGCGCTCGTGCCTGCCGC
>JAYTQX010000273.1:0-5368 GCA_043746455.1 Pseudomonadota bacterium | reverse complement strand
ACAGCTTGCCTGGTGGTGCAATTGCCTGGGTCTTTCCGGCGCGCCGTTCGACAGCTATCTGACCCTGCGCGGCCTGCGCACCCTGCAACCGCGCCTGCGCGCGCATCAGGAAAACGCGACCGCTCTGGCGGATCAGCTCGCTGCGCATCCGAGCGTGGGAAAAGTATATTTCCCCGGCCTGGCAACGCATCCGGGCCATGCGCTGGCTGCGCGCCAGCAGCGCGGTTTCGGCGCGATGCTCAGCTTCGATCTCGCCGGCGGCATCCCCGCGGTCGAAGCCTTCGTCGACGGACTGCAGAATTTCACCCTGGCCGAATCGCTCGGCGGCGTCGAGAGCCTGGTCGCGCATCCGGCCACGATGACGCACGCGGCGATGGATGCCGAGGCGCGCCGCGTCGCCGGCATCGGCGACGGCCTGCTGCGCCTGTCCGTCGGTATCGAAGCGATCGAGGATTTGAGCTCTGACCTCGATGCGGCGCTCGACCGCGCCGCCACTTTTTTTGATCAACGCGTGGCGAGGGTCCGCTAAGAAATCGATATTCAGACGGTGCTCGATGGAACTACATCCATTTGCGAAGTCTTCTAGTTGGTTTACCCGAGCCTTGGACCCTATTGAAAACTAAGAGCGCCCTCTACAGGCCTATTTGCCAGGCAGTATGACGAGGCCCCAGTGCTCCCCAGACTTCGCCGCATAGACGGTTTCATGCGAGATATAGTTATCCGGGAACACAAACTCCTCAGTGAGTTCTACTAGGTCTGGCGTGAGCTGTTTAGTAGCGACTACGCGTGAGCGGATGCCAGTCATTTTTGGGAAGCCATTCTCTTTGATGTGCTTTCGGAACGACAATTCTAAAACCTCTGCGGTCTTTTGAATGAGGTCCGGCTCCGGTTTGGGAACGTTCTTAAGATCGCTAAGCATCGCCTTAGCTTCATACGGAAAATTTTTTGCTGCGACCGCAGCCTCAATATCATGTGTGAGATATGCGCGCTCTAAGGCTTGTAATGCACCTTGCGGTGTGGAGAAGTCAGCAGCCATCAGTGGTAGCCAGAGGAACGCGCCGAGCATGAGAGTGAATCGCACGAATTTCATTAAATGCAATTAGGCTTTCAGCAGCGCCGGCGGCGAATGCGCTGAAATCACCTTGGCCATGGCAGCTGCCACGAAGTGATTGCCGGCGATGATATTGCCGCTGTCCGGCATGCCGTTGCGGCCGGCGAAATCGCAGGTGTGACCGGCGGCCTCGCGCACGAGCAGCACACCCGCAGCCATGTCCCATGGGTTCAGGCCGATTTCGAAAAAGCCGTCCAGACGTCCGGCAGCGACATAAGCCAGATCGAGTGCAGCCGAACCGGTACGGCGGATGTCCTCGGCTTCGCCGAGCAGTGCACGGGTCATGTCGAGCTGTGCATTCAGATGTTCGCGCTGACGAAACGGAAAGCCGGTGCCGAGCAGGGCGCCCTGCAGGTTTTCGCGCTTGGCCACGCGGATGCGCCGATCGTTGAGAAACGCGCCATCGCCCTTGCTCGCGGTAAAGATTTCGTCGCGCAGCGGATCGTAGACCACGCCATAGACCAGATCGCCATGATCGCGGAAACCGATCGATACCGAGAAATGCGGAAAGCCGCGCAGATAGTTGTGCGTGCCGTCGAGCGGATCGATGATCCACACCTTGCTCGACTTGCCGGTCAGGCCGGATTCCTCGCCGAGCACGGCGTGATTGGGGTAGGCGCGGCGCAGTTCCCGGATGATTTCCGCTTCGGCCAGACGATCGACTTCGCTCACGTAATCGTGGCGCGCCTTCTCCTCGACGGCCAGATGCTCCACGCGACTCAGATAGCGCAGGATGATATTGCCGGCGGCGCGCGCGGCTTTCACCGCGACGTTGATGGCGGGACGTGCCATTCTGAAACTCCACTCAAACGGCTTGGAAAGAACATACCGCGGACTCGCGCGGCGGCGCGCAGGGTAGCACAAAGGCAGGGCTGAGGCTGAGGGCCGAGGGCTGGAAAGGTATGGGCGGTTTCCATATCGCGCATAATTGCCGCCCGGAAATGCATTAACCCAGACGTCATGTCGGACACTCCAGCCCTCAGCACTCAGCCCTCCGCCCTCTCTGTTCCCATCCGCTTCGTCCTCGTGCGCCCCTCGCATCCGGGCAATATCGGCGCCGCGGCGCGGGCGATCCGCACGATGGGATTCGTGCGTCTGGTGCTGGTCGCGCCGCACAAGTATCCGCATGCGGATGCGACGGCGATGGCCGCAGGGGCCGACGACGTGCTCGAGCGCATCGTCGTCGTGCCGACCCTGGTGGAGGCGATTGCCGATTGCACCTTCGCACTCGGTTGCAGTGCGCGCCGGCGTGGCGTGCCGCTGCCGGAACTTGCTCCGCGCGAAGCCGCCACGCAGGCGATGCAAGCCGCCGCTGCGGGTGGTGAGGTGGCTGTGGTGTTCGGCAACGAGCGCACCGGTCTGGAGAACGACGAGTTGATGCGCTGTCAGGTCGCCGTACATATTCCGAGCGATCCGACCTATTCCTCGCTCAATCTCGCCCAGGCCGTGCAGGTGTTGGCCTACGAGCTGCGACTGACCCAGCTGAATGCGCTATCCAAAACGGAAGCTGTGGCGAAATCCGATCCGCCGGCGACTGCCGAGCAGATGGAGTATTTCTTTGCGCATTTGTCGCAAATGCTTAAAGATATAGACTTCCACAAAGGGCGATCGCCGGTCACGATCGAGCGCCGGCTGCACCGGTTGTTCAACAAAGCAAGTCTGGATCAGCGCGAGTTGCGCATCCTGCGCGGTATTTTCGATGATGCGCAGCGCATGGCGCGGTTGGCGAAGGGCAGCGCTGACGGCTGAGGGTCTTTGCTCGTCATTCCGGCTTTTCGCCGGAATGACGAGACTTTTATTCTTTGCCGACACCCGACTCCCAATTACCCGCTATCGTCCTCGGCAGCGACCGTCTCGCTGGTCTTGCCGATCAAAATCTTGTCGATGCGCGCGCCGTCGAGATCGACGACTTCGAAGCGATAACCGCTCCAGTCGAAGTGTTCGCCGATTTGTGGAATGCGGCCGAATTGTGCGATCACCATGCCGGCTGCGGTGCGGTAATCGTCCGCCGCTTCGTGCGGCAACTGTGCGACACCGGTAAGTTCGCGCAGGTCGTCGACGCCAAGTGCGCCGTCGATCAGCCAGCTGCCGTCCTCGCGGCGCACAATCGGCGCATCGCCCGATCCGGCCACGCCAGTTTCGACCTCAGATGTCGCGGCTTTGCCGACGACGGCGCCGAGCAGATCGTTGAGCGTGACCAAGCCGTCGATGTCGCCGTACTCGTCGACGACCAAGGCCAGCGGCGTTTCCGCCTCCCGCAATTCCTCGAGCAGGTCGAGCGCGCGCGCGGTGCCCGGCACGTAGACAGGTTTAGCCAGGGTACGGAACAGGTCGGTTTGCGGATTTTCCAGAATCTCGATCAGGTTCTTGACCTCCAGCACGCCAGCCACATCCTTGTCGCTGCCGCGAAGGACCGGATAGCGCGAGTGCGAGGATTCGCGCATCGTCGCCAGATTTTCCCTGAGCGGCGCGGATATATCGAGCCAGGCGATGCGCGGGCGCGGCGTCATCAGGCTGTCGACGCTGCGGTCGCCGAGGCGCAGCACGCGGTTGACCATGTTGCGTTCGTCCGAATCGATGACGCCTTGCTCGGCGCCTTCGGAAACGAGCAGGCGGATTTCCTCTTCGCTGACGCGCTCGTTGCTGACCTGGTCGAACTTGAACAGGTGCAGCAGGAAGCGGGTGATCCAGATCAGCACGATGGCGAACGGCAGCGCGATCCAGGTCAGCACGCGCATCGGAATCGCGGTGGCGATGGCGAACCTTTCCGGATGCACCAGGGCCAGCCGCTTCGGCAGCAACTCGCCAAGCAGCATATTGGCGAATGTGATACCGGAAACGCTCAGCGCGATACCGATCGGCGCGGCGTATTCGGCGAGCCATGGCAGGTGCAGGTCGTCGAGCAGATGCGCGATTTCGTTGCCGATGCGTGCGCCGAGGGCGGTGCCGGTACCGATGCTGAGCAGGGTGATGAAAACCTGGACCGTGGAGAGAAACTGCTCCGGCCTTTGCGCCAGATCGAGTGCGATCTGCGCACGCCGGCTGGTTTGCGCAAGCCGCTTGAGACGCAGCTTGCGCGAGGTCATCAGCGCCATTTCGCTGAGCGCGAAGAACCCGTTGAGCAGGGCGAGAAAAACAACCAGTGCGACTTCGGTGATCATCCTGTCGGGTAAATGCGGGCCGGCGTGGAGTGTAGCAGGGCCTCGCGCAGCCTGTTTTTCGCCTTCAATCGACGCTGGATTTGGCGCGTAGTCATCTGAAACCGGCCGATTTCCCGGGCCTGCCGTCCATCTGCGCTAAAATGCGCGGCCTTGCAGTGCTCCGAGTCTGTCCACGCTTGGGCGCTTTGAGGCACCTTGTCCGATGAAAACTCTACTGCGATGAAAACCTTGTGCTGATGAAGAATTTTCTGGTTACCGGTGGCGCCGGCTTTATCGGCGGCAATTTCGTGTTGTCCGCAGTTGGGCAGGGCCATCGTGTCGTCAATCTCGACAAGCTCACCTACGCCGGCAATCTCGACACGCTCGCGACCTTGCGCGGCAATCCCGACCACGTGTTCGTGCAGGGCGATATCGGCGACCGCGCTCTGGTCGGCAAGCTGCTGGCTGAGCACCGCATCGATGCGATCGTCAATTTCGCCGCCGAATCGCATGTGGATCGCTCGATCGATGGGCCGGCCGAGTTCGTGCACACGAATGTCGTCGGCACCCTGGGTCTGCTCGAAAGCGCAGTTGCGCACTGGCGCGCGCTGCCGCCGAGCGAACAGGCCACCTTCCGTTTTCTGCATGTGTCGACCGACGAGGTCTACGGCTCGCTCGGCGAGAGCGGCAAATTCAACGAACACACGGCGTACGCACCGAACTCGCCGTATTCGGCGTCCAAAGCCTCGTCCGATCATCTGGTGCGCGCATTCCATCATACCTATGGGTTGCCGACGCTCACCACCAACTGCTCGAACAACTACGGGCCGTACCAGTTCCCGGAAAAATTGATCCCGTTGATGATCCACAAGGCGCTGATCGGCGAGAAGCTGCCGGTCTACGGCGACGGCCGCAATGTGCGCGACTGGCTGTTCGTTGGCGATCACTGCAGCGCGATACGCTGCGTGCTAGACGCCGGCAAACCGGGCGAGGTCTACAATGTCGGTGGCGATGCCGAGCGCGAGAATATCCATGTCGTGAAGACGATCTGCGCCCTGCTCGACGAGCGCCGGCCACTGGGGAATGGCGAGAGGCGCGAGTCGCTGATTGCCTTCGT
>JAYTQX010000272.1:0-3536 GCA_043746455.1 Pseudomonadota bacterium | reverse complement strand
TCCGCTCGCCGCGGCCGTCGCCGCCGATCGCGTAGCGCCACAATTCGTACGCGGTCAGGTCGGGGTGGAAGACCGAGACATAGATCGAGTGCCCATCGGCCGACCACGCTGGCGAAGTAAACACGGCGTTGTCGTCGAGCATTGAAACCTGCTGCGCATGCGTGCCATCGATATCGGCGATCCACACATTTTCATTGCCGGAGCGATCACTGACGAAAACGATACGCTTGCCGTCCGGCGCAAAGCGCGGCTGCGAATCGAATGCCAGGCCATGCGTGATCGCCTGCGCAACGCCGCCGTCGATGGGCATGCGATACAGATCGCCGAGCAGCTCGAACACGATGCTGCGCCCGTCGGGCGAGACGTCGAGCGAAACCCAGGTGCCCTCGTCGGTGTCGAAACGGATATGTCGGGTCGGCACCAGCGGCAATGCATTCCCATCCGCTTTTACGTTTTGTCCCTGCGCGAGCGCGATAACAGACAATGCCGCGAAGATCGCCAGGAAATTCAGTACGGCTTTATGTAATTTCATATAGCGACAGGCAGCAAGGAAAAAGCACAATCGTTCACCGCGAAGAACGCAAAGCGCGCGAAGAAAAATCTTTACTCACTTTGCGTCCTTTGCGTCTTTCGCGGTGAAATCTTGCTCTTTGACTTTCTTTCCGCTCAATTGCGATATGCCGGCGGCCACGGATTTTGCGCGGCCTTGGGCGCGTAGCGATCGCGCAGCAGGGTCTGGCGCGTGACCAGCGAAGCGGGCACGCCGTGCATCAGCACCAGATCAGGCGCCGTACCCGGCTCCAGCGGATCGCCGTTCCAGATGACGAGATCGGCATCGAGTCCGCGCGCCATGCTGCCGTAGTGATCGGCAATGCCGAAGATGCGTGCCGGATTCACGGTGAGCGCCCTGAGCGCGTCGAGCCGCGGCAAGCCATTGCCCACCGCCAGCCCCGCCGCTTCGCGCAAGGCGACGCCGGCGTTGTGACTCAGATAAATGGTATTGCCGGAGACGTTGAGCGCGATCGTCACGCCGGCCCGTTGCAGGATCGCAGCGCCATCCGCGCGCGAACCGAGCTCGTCGTAGTTCCATGGCAGATCGGCTTCCGGATCGATCACGACGGCGACTTTGTGGCGCGCGAGCAGATCGGCGCAGCGCCAGGCTTCGGCGCCGCCGAGAATGATCAGCGGAATGTGATAGTCGTCGGCGAGGCCGACCGCCTGACGAATATCCGACTCGCGCGATACCTGCATAACCAAGGGCATGTGCTGGTCGAGCATCGCGCGCAGCGCCTGGATATTCAGCACATTCTGCAACTGATCGCGTGGCGCGCCGACCGTGCCCTTGAGTGCATACAATTTCGCTTCATCGAACGCGTTGCGCAGCAACTGCCATTGCGCGCTGCGCGAACCGCCGCCTTTCTTCGCCACACCGCCGCCGATGCCGGCGTACATCGCGGCCCTGGCGCGATCCAGGATATCGCCGCCGGGCACGATGCGCAGCACTGCGCCCATGCCGAGAAATGCCGCGTCCGCTGCGGAAGTCGGACTGGTCACCGCGCGCGTCAGGCCATCGGCGAGCACGCTGGGTAGCAGCACCGAGTTCGCATTCAAGCCGTATTGCACATCGAACGCCGCGCCGAGCGGGCCATCGGCGACGCCGTGATCGCGCGTTTCCTCGAGCGAGGACACTTCGACCAAACCCAGATGCGTATTCGCATTCATCAAGCCGGGCGTGACGACCTTGCCGGCGGCATCGATCACACGCGCGCCCGCGGGAGGCGGCGTGCCGGCTTCCACGGATTCGTAGCGGCCGTCGCGAATCACGATCGTGGCCTTGTCGATGCGGCCCTGCGCACCGCCGGCATCGGTCATCGGCCATGCCTGGGCATTGACGATCGCGATCGTTTCGCTGTGCCCTGCCGCAGCGCCAAGCAATAACGCTGCGACGAATGTGCAGCGCAGAACTGCGTGCATAGCGGACTTATTTGCCATCGCCGCCCGCCTTCGCCGGTGCGGCCATGCTCGGCTGGCCTAGTTCGAAATCCGAACGCGGTCGACGCGTCGCATCCGCGCGGTCGTAGACCAGCGCACCGTCGATGAACACCTGATCGGCCTTGGCGTAAACGCTCAAAGGATCGGCCGACCAGACCACCACATCGGCATTCTTGCCTGTTTCCAGCGAGCCGATTTTTGCATCCAGTCCAAGCACCATTGCGGAGTTGAGCGTGACCCACTGGATCGCGTGCTCCTGGCTCACATGCAAACCCGCGCGATTACCCGCCGCCATCGCCTTACCCGCCTCCAATGTCAGGCGTTGGCCGAGCCAAGGGGAGTCAGAATGCATCGCCACGCAGGCGCCGGCCGCATCGACGAAGGCCGCGTTCTCGCGAATGCCGTCGAGCGCTTCCATCTTGTAGCCCCACCAGTCCGACCACACGACCGCGCAGGTGCGATTCTTCACGAACAGCTCGGGAATCTTGTAGGCCTCGACCGCGTGATGAAACGCGGTGATGCGAAAACCGGCTTCGCGCGCCGTATCGAACAGCGTCGCCATGTCGTCGGCGCGATAGCAATGCCAATGCACGCGGATATCGCCGTCGAGCACGCCAGCGAGCGTGTCCATCTTCAGGTCGTCATCGGGCAGCTTGTCGTGCTTGCCGGATTGGTAGTCGAGCCACTTCTGCCGGTATACCGCCGCTTCCACCCAGGCAGCGCGTACGCCGGCGACGTTGCCCATGCGGCTGGACGGGAATTTTCCTTTGCCGCCAAAAGTATACTTTGGATTCTCACCGCAGGCCATCTTGAGGCCATATGGCGCATCCGGAAACTTCATCGCCTGCACCGTCGTCGCCGGCACATTCTTGAGCACCACGCTGCGGCCGCCGATCAGGTTGCTGGATCCGGGCAGAATCTGCAGCGTGGTCACACCGCCGGCGAGAGCGCGTTCGAACGAGGGGTCCTGCACATTGATCGAGTGCTCGGCCCACACGTTGCCGGTGACCGGGTCGGAGGATTCGCTCACGTCGGAATTCTGCGCATCCGGGCTGGTAAACGGCGCGGAGAAATCGCCGTCGTGCGAATGCACGTCGATGATGCCCGGCGTCACCCAGCGGCCCGCCGCATCGATCGTCTTCGCGCCCGCCGGAGCGGCAATGGTGCGCGCGCCGATTTCGACGACCTTGCCATCACGCAGCAATAGACTGGCCTGATCGTAAAGATGACCTGCGCCGTCGAGGATCGTGGCATTCACGATCAGGGTGTCCTGTCGCGGCAGCGGCTTGTAGGTGCTCGGATACGGATTGAGCTTCCACGGCAGCGCCACTTTCGCGCCCGACTTCGCATTGGGTGCGGCCGCTGCCGCGGACACCGCGACGACGAAAGCGGTCAAAAACACGGTGCAGGAAAAGCCGCGTCGCGCCGCCTGCGCAAGGGGCCGCCTGCGCGATAACGCTCCTGCGCAGGCGGTCGGTTTCATCGACGTACGCACCGCGCGTTCAGAACTTGCGCGTCACCGTCGCATTGATCACGCGGCGCAG
>JAYTQX010000271.1:0-8984 GCA_043746455.1 Pseudomonadota bacterium | reverse complement strand
GAGCGAGTCGCGCGATACGCCGAGCACAACTGCGCCGCGCTTGCCGAAGTCCTTCTGCAGATCGCGGAAATCCTGCGCCTCGCGCGTGCAGCCGGTGGTGTTGTCCTTCGGATAGAAATATACAACGATAAATTTGCCCTTGAGCTTGCGCAGGGAAATTTCGCCGCTGGTGCCGGCGCCGGAAAGGTCGGGAATCTTGTCGCCTGTCTTCATTGCGGATGCTCGTGCGCGGGTTTCAGTACTTCATCGGGTCCATGATCGCGTCGAGATTGAGCCCGTCGCAGAATTCGAGGAAATCGTCGCGCAGCGCTGCGATATGCGTGTTCGCGGGAATGCCGACCGTGATCTGCGCGGAGAACATGTCCGCGCCGGTCTGCATCGCGCGATAGCGCGTGGATTGCAATTGCTCGATGCTGATCTCGTGGCGCACAAAGAATTCCGCGAGCTGATGCAGAATGCCGGGCTTGTCCGCCGCCACGACTTCGACGACGTAGGGCAGCAGATTCGACTGCGAGGCCTTCGCGCCAGTGCGGTAGTGCGCGATGCGCAACTGGTCGTCGCGCTCCAGCCGCGCGAGCGCGGATTCGAGCTTGGCGATCGCGTCCCACGGGCCTTGCACGAGCACGATTACGGAAACGTCCTGACCCAGCGCGGCGACGCGCGATTCGGCCAGATTGCAGCCGCAATCGGCGATGCGTTTGGTGATGGCGACCAGCGGGGATTTGGCGTGCGCGGCGAACGCACTGATCAAGAGGAAATTTTCGTTCGTGGCGGGGCGTGGCGCGGTGTCGGTCAATGCAATCCGTCCTGATCGGCGCGGAGGGGCCTCGCCGGGCTGTGAGAATACTTGCCACGCCCCAGACCCGCAAGTAACATCGACCGTTCGCATAAACCCCTCGGGTTCGCCTTGAAGAGAATTACCGGCAGCATCTGTGCACTGGCGACGCCGTTCCGCGGCGGTGCGCTGGACCTGGATGCCTATGCGCGCCTGCTCGACCATCAACTCGACGGTGGCACGCAAGCGCTCGTCGTCGCCGGCTCGACCGGCGAGGCGCATGCGCTGGAGCCAGCCGAGTTCGATCGTCTGCTCGGCTTCGCCGTGCAGCGCGTCGGCGGACGCGTGCCGGTGCTCGCGGGTACCGGCACCGCGAACACGCGCAAGACGATCGCCGCGACGCAACGTGCGCAGGCGCTCGGCGCGGATGCGGCGCTCGTCGTCACGCCGTACTACGTGCGACCAACGCAGGAGGGCCTCGTGCGGCACTTCAGCGAAGTTGCCGATCACGGCGGCCTGCCAGTCGTGCTGTACAACGTTCCCGGGCGCACCGGTTGCGACCTGCTGCCGGAGACGACGGCGAAACTCGCCATGCACGAGCGCATCGTCGGCATCAAGGAGGCGCGCGGCGACGCCGAGCGCATGGCCGCCGTGGTCAAGTTGAAAAATCCACAATTCAGCATTTTGAGCGGCGACGATCCGACCGGCATGCAGGCGTTGCTCGCCGGCGCCGAAGGCGTGATTTCCGTCGCCGTGAACGTCGCGCCGGTGCAGTTCCGCGCACTCTGCGATGCCGCGCTCGCAGGCGATGTCGCGCGCGCCGGGAAATTGAACGATGCACTGACATCGCTGTACGAATTGCTCGGCGTCGAATCGAATCCGATTCCGCTCAAATGGTGTCTGCATGCGATCGGCATCGGCACCGGCGAGCTGCGGCTGCCCATGCTGCCACTGTCCACGCAGTATCACGAGCGCGCGTTGCGCGTGGTCGGCGAACTGGCACAATTGACCGCCGCGGTTCAGCCGCGGCACAGCAGCGCCGCTTAAACTTGTCTCCCAATTCTTGGCTTAGGATGTAACCGTGAAGCGTCATTCCCTAATTCGCTGGTCCCTACTGGCGCTGGTCAGTGCCGGCTCGCTGCTCAGCGGCTGCAGCTGGTTTCATCGCGATCGCGTGGACTACTACAAGGGGGCGCAAGAAACGCGCCCGCTCGAAGTCCCGCCCGATCTGGATACGCCGTCGAGTTCGAAGGAACTGGTCGTGCCCGGTCCGGGCGCTGCCAGCGCACCGGCTGCTGCAGGTGCCACGCAGACTGCGACGAGCGCCGCGTCGCCGAGTGCGGCCGCGGGCGCGCAAGGCGCCGACTTGCATGTCGCCGATTCGGTCGAACACACTTGGCAACGCGTCGGCCTCGCGCTCGATCGTGCGCAGATCGGCCCGCTGACCAGCCGCGATGAGGCCGGTCGCAGCTATACCATGGATTTCAACGGCACAGTGACAACCGCAGAAGCGCCGCCGGCGCCGGAAGAACATCACTGGTACTCGCGCATCCTGCATCCGTTTGGCGGCAGCGGTGGCGGCGGTGACAGCAGCGCCCAGACGAAGACGCAGCAAGTGACCAGTGCGCTGCGCATCAATGTCAGTGAAGACAATGGCGGTTCACGCGTCAGCGTGATTGGCAATGCGAACGACAAATCCGCGTCCGATGCCGCACGCCGCGTAATCGAGGTATTGCGCGAACGCATGTCCTGATGCGCATGGCGTTCCTCGATCGGAGCAAGATCGAAGTCGCCAGACGGCGGCTTTGAGTGCAGGCAATAGGGAAGCAGAAGCCGCGCCTTGACGCTTCAGTTCAACGCTGCAACAAAGGCAGCTTGTCCGGTTTGCCGTCCCATTCCTTGGCGTCGGCAGGCGCATCCTTGCGTACGGTCAGCACCGGCCAGCCTTTGGCCAGATCGGCGTTGAGCTTGACGAAGTGTTCCTGGCCCGCTGGTACGTCGTCTTCCGGGAAAATCGCATTCGCCGGACATTCCGGCTCGCACAGAGTGCAGTCGATGCACTCTTCCGGATCGATCACGAGAAAGTTCGGACCTTCGTGGAAGCAATCCACCGGGCACACTTCCACGCAGTCGGTGTACTTGCACTTGATGCAGTTTTCGGTAACGACGAATGGCATGGCGATGAGCGAGTATGGAAAACCGTTATAGAAGCGTCGCGAGCGAAGGTGGCTGGCGTCCGCACGGAGCGCAGGAACCGGAGTGTACATAGGAGTACATGAGGATTCCGAGCACCGTACGGGCGTCAGCCGCCGAACAGAGCAGCTTATATAGCGGTTTTTGGCGCTCCCTACGAGGTTCGAACTCGTGTTCCAGCCTTGAGAGGGCCGTGTCCTGGGCCACTAGACGAAGGGAGCGGGGTTTGATCGATGGCAATCCAAAACGCCGGATTGGGTAAATCCGGCGCGGGCGGTAGTATAGCGGTTTGGCCGATCGCAACAAAGATCGATCCGCCACGCACATAACGAAAATAAAGAATGACTCAAGCTGTCCCGACTTCGAACCCTCCCGCCGTCCCGGTGCATCTGCGCATCATCCCGCGCGAAGAGCACAGTATCTCGCGCAAGAACATTTCCGCGGCGGCGCTGCGTGTGCTGTATCGCCTGAATGAAGCGGGATTCGCCGCGCATCTGGTCGGTGGTGCTGTGCGCGATCTGCTGCTCGGCGGGCGGCCCAAGGATTTCGACATCGCCACCAACGCGACGCCCGAAGACGTCAAACGCCTGTTTCGCAACTGTCGTCTGATCGGCCGGCGATTTCGTCTTGCCCATGTCGTGTTTGGCAACGAGATCGTCGAAGTCGCGACGTTTCGCGGTTCCAGCGACGACGGCAGCGGCGATCGCCATGTCGTCGACGGGCGTATCGTGCGCGACAACGTCTACGGCAGCATCGAAGAAGACGCGGTGCGCCGCGACTTCACCGTCAATGCGCTGTACTACGACATCGCCGATTTTTCCGTGCGCGATTATGTCGGCGGCTATGAGGACCTCGCGCGGCGCGAGCTGCGCCTGATCGGCGATCCGCTGCAGCGCTATCGCGAGGATCCGGTGCGCATGTTGCGCGCGGTGCGTCTCGCCGCCAAACTTGATTTCGGCATTGCGCCGGAAGCGCGCGCACCGTTCGACGAGCTTGGCGAATTGCTGCTGCAGGCGCCACCGGCACGGCTGTTCGACGAGTCGCTGAAATTGTTTCTCGCCGGCAGCGGACTGAAGAGTTTCCATGCGCTGGATAGCTCCGGCTTGCTTGCCGACGTGTTTCCGCTGACCGCACGCGCCCTGGCCTTCCGTGGCGGCGATGCGTTCCGCGCGATGATCGAACGCGGTCTTGCCGGCACCGATGCGCGCATCGTCGAAGGCAAGTCGGTGACGCCGGCGTTTTTGTTCGCGATCCTGCTTTGGGGGCCGCTGCGCGCGCAGGTCGATCGTGAAATCGCCAAGGGCGTCGATGCGACTCTGGCCTGGCAGCGCGTCAGCCATCAGGTGATGACGGAGCAAACCAAACACGTTGCGATTCCGCGCCGCTTCGGCGTGATGATGCACGAAATCTGGCTGTTGCAGCCGCGTTTTGAACTGCGTCAGAAGAAGCGCGTGTTTCGCCTGCTCGCGCATCCACGTTTTCGCGCGGCCTATGATTTTCTGCTGTTGCGCGCCGATGAAAGTCCCGAGCTTGCGCAACTGGGCGAATGGTGGACACAGGCGCAGACCGTGGGACACGACGCCCTCGCGGTGCAGCTGGGCACTCTCGTATCGACGCAAGCCTACGCGCCGGATTCGGAGGCTGTTGCGGATGCCGCGGATGCGCCGAAGAAGCGCCCACGCCGCCGTCGCCGCCGGCCAGATGCGTCCGCCGGCGCGCCGCCGACGGCGGAGTAACGCGGCATCGTCATGGTCGTCGCTTATGTCGGTCTCGGCAGCAATCTCGCGGCGCCGTTCGTTCAGGTCGAACGCGCCCTCGCAGCGCTCGACCTGCTCGCCGGCACGCGAGTTGCGGCGCGCTCGCACCTGTACCGCACGGCGCCGTGGGGTTATCTGGATCAACCGGACTTCGTCAACGCGGCCGCCGCGCTTGAGACTTCACTGGATGCGCAGGCGTTGATGCGCGCGCTGTTGGCTGTCGAGCAGGAGTTCGGACGCCGGCGCGACGACGTGCGTTTTGGCCCGCGCGTGCTCGATCTGGACCTTTTGCTCTACGCCGACTCGCGTATCGATGAGCCCGGTCTGCATGTGCCGCATCCGCGCCTGCATGAGCGTGCCTTCGTCCTTGTGCCATTGGCCGAAATCGCACCGCAACTCGACGTGCCGGGGCAGGGCAGGGTCGATACCTTGCTGGCGCGGGTCGATGCATCGGGGTGCCGCATGCTTGCCGCGGTCTGAGCGACCGCTGGCCTGCTTGAATCAGGCGCTGCGCGCTCGCATATCCAACCCGATTGCTTTACCCTGCGCGCCTCGCACGGGTAGTGTGCGATCGATTCCAGCCGCACGAATACTAGCCCCCTCCGCTACGAGTCGCCCGATGGTGTCGAACACGAAAATTGCCGCAGTTCGCGACAAGGTGACGGTGCCGCGCCTGCGCGAGATGAAAGCGCGCGGCGAGAAAATCGTCATGCTGACCGCCTACGACGCGGGCTTCGCCGCGCAGTGCGAACTCGGCGGCGTCGATTCGGTGCTGGTCGGCGATTCGCTTGGCATGGTCGTGCAGGGGCGCGCAAGCACCCTGCCGGTGACGCTGGACGAGATGGTCTATCACACCGCCGCCGTCGCGCGCGGCACGCACACGGCCTTGCTGATCGCCGATCTGCCGTTCATGACTTTCCGCGATGCGGACACGGCCCTGCGTTCCTCCGCGCGCCTGCTTGCCGAGGGCGGCGCGGCGATGGTCAAGCTCGAAGGCGCGGACTACGTCGTCGACGTGATTCATGCGCTCGATCGCAGGCAAGTCCCGGTCTGCGCGCACCTGGGCCTCACGCCGCAGTCGGTGCACAAATTGGGTGGCTACCACGTCCAGGGCAAGGGCAAGTCCGCGGCCGAGCACCTGCTCGCCGACGCCAAGGCTGTCGAGCAGGCCGGCGCTTCGCTGCTGGTGCTCGAATGCGTACCCGCGACCCTGGCCCGGCAAATCACCATGCAGCTGCAGATTCCGACGATCGGCATCGGCGCCGGCGCGGATTGCGACGGTCAGGTCCTGGTGATCTACGACATGCTCGGCATCACGCCGGGCAAGCGTCCGCGCTTTTCCAGGGATTTTCTCGCCGGCCAGGGTTCCGTCGCCGATGCGATCAGAGCGTATGCGAAAGCCGTACGCAGCGGCGCGTTCCCTGCCGCCGAGCACTCATTCTGAAACGGTTTGATAGAACGATGGAAACGCTCACCACGGCCGCGGAGTTGCGCGCAAGAATCTCGGCGTGGCGGCGCGAAGGCGCACGCATCGGTCTCGTGCCGACGATGGGAAATTTACACAATGGTCATTTTTCCCTTATTACACTCGCGCGAAAGCATGCCGACCGCGTGGTCGCCAGCATATTCGTGAATCCGACCCAGTTCGGTCCGCGCGAGGATTTCGCCAACTATCCACGTACGCTCGCACAGGACCAGAACGGATTGGCGGCGCACGGTTGCGACCTTGCGTTCGTGCCCAGCGTCGAGGAGATGTATCCGTTCGGTTCCACGCAAAGCGTGCGCATCGAGGTTCCCGCCGTCAGCGAGCCGCTCGAAGGGGCCGCGCGGCCGGGACATTTCGCCGGCGTGGCGACCGTGGTGGCCAAGTTGTTCAATCTGGTGCAGCCCGATAGCGCGGTGTTCGGGCGCAAGGACTATCAGCAACTGCTCGTGATACAGCGCATGGTGCGCGATCTGCGCTTGCCGATCGAGATCGTCGCCGCGCCGACGCAGCGCGAAGCGAACGGCTTGGCCATGAGCTCGCGCAACCAATATCTCTCCGCTGAGGAACTCGAACACGCGGCTGCGATCTATCGCACGCTTTGCGCGATGCGCGACGCCCTGAATGTGGGGCAGGATATCGCCATGATCGAAGCGCAGGCACGGCAGCGGCTCGAATCGGCTGGTCTGCTTCCGGACTATGCCGTTCTGCGTCGAGCGGACAATCTGCTGGAGGCCCAGCCCAATGTCCGCAGCGGCCTGATCGCGCTGATCGCCGCTCGGCTCGGTCGAGCGCGCCTGATCGACAATCTGGCTTGCTGAGTAAGGGTCGGCGAGTCGTTCGCGAAGAAGTTCGCATACCTGTAGCAAAAAAGTTTTTCGTGTGGTATTCTCGCGACCGTCATTGGGATTTCTGCAACGTTAGCTCGTTGCCCCAGTGCACGCAGGGCGCATGTTTGGTAATCGTCACTCTGACTTACAAACCCTCGCTGGATTCAGCTGAGGGTTTTTTTTGTGCACAATAAATGTGTAAGTAGTTGAAATATATTATATTTTTTGGCATGCCAAGCCACCCATGATTCACCCGTGCGACGGGCTGTAGAGAAATGGTGTACACGTGCGGCGCCATGTTGCGTAAAAGCGACACAATCGTCCGCGACAAGTCGCCGTGCATCTCAAATCCTCAATGCCTTAAGTTCAGCGCCTTGCCCCACGATGGCCGGTCAACTTGTGCTGCTGCTCCTCCAGCGCCCATAGCACATGCTCGCGCACGAGCGCTGACTGGTGACCCTTTCGCGCCAGCAGGGCATCGACAATCCCGCTCCGATGCGGCGCATTGCCCAGTGCCACGGCGATATTGCGCAGCCAGCATTCGTGGCCAATGCGACGGATCGCCGAGCCTTCGGTGCGCATGAGAAATTCTTCCTCGCTCCAGCCGAACAGGTCGATCAGCGAGGCGCTGTCGAGTCCGTGGCGCACGATGAAATCCGGCTCAGCGCTCTTGCGTGCGAACTTGTTCCAGGGACACACCAACTGGCAATCGTCGCAGCCGTAGATGCGATTGCCGAGCAACGGACGGAATTCGAGCGGAATGCTGCCGCGTAGTTCGATGGTCAGATATGAAATGCAACGGCGCGCGTCGAGCTGGTTCGGCGCGACGATCGCCTGAGTCGGACAAATCTGTATGCAACGCACACAGGTGCCGCAATGCTCGCTCGCCGGCGCGTCGATCGGCAGCGGCAGGTCGGTATACAACTCGCCGAGAAAAAACCACGAGCCCGCATCGCGGTTGAGCAGATTGGTGTGCTTTCCGATCCAGCCCAGACCCGCATTGCGCGCGAGCGCCTTCTCCATTACTGGCGCCGAATCGACGAAGGCGCGATAGCCGAACGGCCCGATTTCCGCGGCGATGCGCTTGGCGAGTTTCCGCAGGCGTGCGCGCAGCAGCTTGTGATAGTCGCGGCCGAGGGCGTAGCGCGAGACGAAGCCGAGCGTGGCATCGTCGAGCACTTCCCAGGCGTCGCGCGCCTGCGGCGGATCGTAGTCCATGCGCGCCGAGATCACGCGCAGCGTGCCGGCCTGCAATTGCGCCGGGCGACTGCGTTTGCTGCCATGGCGCTGCATGTAGTCCATCGTGCCGTGGCGTCCGGCGGCAAGCCAGTTCAGCAGATGCGTCTCGTCGGCACCCAGCTCGGTCGCGCTGATGCCGACCTGCTGAAAACCGAGCTCGCCGCCCCAGCGTTTGATATCCGCCGCAAGATTGGCGTAGTCCGGCAATTGGCGGGCGGGGGAGTTCAAGTCGGCTCACAAGGCAGGAACGATGCCGCCCAGTATAATTCGCCGATGAATACGGATTTGTATACCGTTGCGCAAGTGCGCGCGCTGGAACGCGCGGCGGTCGAACGCCTGGGCATCCCCGGCTACGTGCTGATGCAGCGTGCCGCATTCGCGGCTTTCAATTTTCTGCGCCGTCGCTGGCCCGACGCGCAGCGTATCGTCGTGGTCTGTGGCAGCGGTAACAACGGTGGCGACGGTTATGCGCTGGCCAGACTCGTGCGCGAGGCCGGACTGAACGTGCAGGTGCTTGGGCTCGCGCCGCCACAGGCTGGCAGCGAGGCGGCGCAGGCACTGGCGGACTGGCGTGCGGTCGGAGGCGACGTGCTCGCCGCGGACGCAGTCTGGCCGCAGGCCGATCTTTATGTCGATGCGCTATTCGGCATCGGCTTGTCGCGCCCACTCGACGGCCAGGCGCGTGCATGGGTCGAACGAATCAATGC
>JAYTQX010000270.1:0-1769 GCA_043746455.1 Pseudomonadota bacterium | reverse complement strand
AGAAGTGCTCCGGCCAGGCAGGTCCAGCGTGCGCCGATGCGGTCGCTCAGCGCGCCCCACCCGGCACTTCCCACGGCCATGGCAAGGAACCCGACGGTCATCGCGCCCGACACGCCGGTCGTGGACCAGCCCGTGCTGGCGGTGATCGGGCGCAATAGTACGGGGAGCGAAAACATTGCGCCGAGCGCGATGCAGCCCATCGTCGCGCCGGCGGCGACAATCACCCAACGATAGCGAGGTTCAGCCATGAGCCTCCTTGGTGTCGTCGACAGGATTCTACACAAGAAAACGGCGGTCCGGGGGCGAGCCTCGGCGCGCCCGTGGGCCTTGACGGACCAAGAAAATCGCAGGCGCACACCGTCGCCCGGGCACTAGCGGTAAAATCAACCGCTATACCGTTGCGGCGCAGGGTAAAACCGCTTGATGAAAAGTTTCGGCAACTTCGACTACATCATCGTCGGCGGCGGTACTGCGGGTTGCGTGCTCGCCAATCGCCTCTCGGCGGACCCGGATGCCGCGGTACTCATGCTCGAAGCAGGCGGCAAAGACAATTGGATCTGGATCCACATCCCGGTCGGTTACCTCTACTGCATCGGCAATCCCCGTACCGACTGGTGTTTCCGTACGCAGCCCGAGCAGGGCCTCGGCGGTCGCTCGATCCTCTACGCCCGCGGCCGCGTGCTGGGGGGCTGCTCTTCCATCAATGCGATGATCTACATGCGCGGGCAGGCGCGCGATTATGACGAATGGGCAACCCTCACCGGCGATCAATCCTGGGGCTGGGAGCGGGTGCTGCCGATATTCAAGCGCAGCGAAAACCACTGGCGTGGCGGCAATGCTCATCACGGCGGCCGGGGCGAGCTGCGCGTGGAGCAACAGCGCTTGCGCTGGGATATTCTCGATCGTTTCGCCGACGCCGCCGAAGAGGCAGGCATTCCGGCTACGGCCGATTTCAATACCGGAGACAATACGGGGCACGGAAAATTCGAAGTCACGCAGCGACGGGGGGTGCGGTGGAATGCCGTGAAGGCGTTCTTACGCCCGGTGCGGAAACGGCCCAATTTACGGATAGTGACGGAAGCGCTCATCGACCGGCTGATATTCGATGGTAGGCGCGTCACCGGCGTCGAGTTCTCTCTTGACGGCGAGACAGTGCGTGCCTCGACGCGCCGCGAGTGCGTGCTGGCGGCGGGCTCCATCGGCTCTCCGGCGATTCTGCAGCGATCCGGAATAGGCGATGGAACGCGCCTGTCCGCACTCGGTCTCGATCCAATCTGCCATCTGCCTGGCGTCGGCGCCAACCTGCAGGATCATCTGCAGCTGCGCTCGATCTATCGGGTGGAGGGCATCCACTCGCTCAACGGGCGCGCCAACAGCCGCATTGGGAAAATGCTCATGGGGCTGGAATACGCGTGGCGACGTGGCGGCCCGCTCAGCATGGCGCCGAGCCAGCTCGGCGCGTTTGCCAAGTCCGATGAGGCACAAGAGACATCCAATCTCGAGTACCACGTGCAGCCGTTGTCGCTAGACAAATTCGGCGATCCCCTCCACCGCTTCCCTGCCTTCACGGCGAGCGTCTGCAACCTGCGTCCGACTTCGCGTGGTTCGGTCGAGATCCTTTCGCGCAACGCAACGGAAGCGCCGCGCATTGCACCGGGATACCTGTCCACTGAAGAAGATCGCAAGGTCGCGATCAGTGCATTACGGCTGACGCGACGCATCGTATCGATGCCCGCGCTTGCCCCTTACCGTCCGACCGAGTACCTGCC
>JAYTQX010000269.1:0-3014 GCA_043746455.1 Pseudomonadota bacterium | reverse complement strand
CCACTTATCCCCAGAACCATCCACAACTTGTTGGGTTGACCCAACTCTGTTCACCCGATATGTTGTGTCTGTCGGTGCTCGGCCAGACGATCTTGTCGGTCGGGCTTAAAAGGGAATCCGGTGACAATCCGGAACTGCCCCGCAGCGGTAAAGCGGAAACGAACGCCTCTACATGCACTGGTCGTCCACGGCTGGGAAGCGGAGGCAAATAGGCGGATCGCAAGATCCACGTCCGCAAGTCCGAAGACCTGCCGGCACATTGGGGCGAACGTGCCCCGGTGCGTAGTGACGACTTCCGCGGGGAGGTACGTCGAGGGAGATCGCCGTATGGCGTTCGCCTCGCGACTGTCCGCAGAAATCGTCACTTCAGGCCCTGCACGCGGGAGCAGGTGTTTGATTATTCATGCCCGGAGTCACCGCCATGCAACCTCTCGAAACCGCCGTCAGTGAGCGTACCGCCGCCCGCGTCGATGCCTTTAATGTTCCCGTCGACGACACGTCCGTCGCCGAACCCATAATTTCCGAATCCCTGGCACCCATCGCGCGTGAAACCGGCACAACGTCGAACGGTGACGAAGCGTTTGCGCTGACGCCGCCGCACAACCCGGGCCAGATGCGCGTGACCAAGCGCAACGGCGGCCAGGAAATCGTCGACGTCAACAAGATCGTGCGCGCGGTCACCCGCAGCGCCGAAGGCCTGCACGGCGTCGATCCGCTGCGCGTCGCGCTGAAAACCATTGGCGGCCTGTACGACGGCGCCACCACGCAGGAGCTCGACCAGCTCTCCATCCGCACCGCCGCCGCGCTGACCGCCGAGGAGCCCGAATACGGCCAGCTCGCCGCGCGTCTGCTCGGTGCCTACATCGACAAGGAAGTCAGCGGCCAGGAAATCCAGAGCTTCTCGCAGTCGATCGTGCGCGGCGCCGAACTCGGCATCCTCAACGAACGCCTGCGTGACTTTGTCGCGCTGAACGCGCGCAAGCTGAACGATGCGATCAATCCGCTGGCGACCCGTCGCTTTGAATACTTCGGCCTGCGCACCGTGTACGACCGCTATCTGTTGCGCCATCCGCAAAAGCGCTTCGTGATCGAGACGCCGCAGCATTTTTTCATGCGCATCGCCTGCGCGCTCGGCGGCAACGAGATCGGCGAAACGCTCGAACTGTATCGCCTGCTGTCGTCGCTGGAATACATCGCCAGCTCGCCGACGTTGTTCAACGCCGGCACTTGCCATGAGCAGCTCAGCTCGTGCTACCTGCTCGACTCGCCGACCGATTCGCTGGAATCGATCTACGACAAATACGCCGATGTGGCCAAACTCAGCAAGTTCGCCGGCGGCATCGGTCTGGCCTATACGCGCGTACGTTCGCGCGGATCGCTGATCAAGGGCACCAACGGCCATTCCAACGGCCTGCTGCCGTGGCTGAAGACGCTCGATGCCTCGGTCGCCGCCGTGAATCAGGGCGGCAAGCGCAAGGGCGCGGCCTGCGTATATCTGGAATCGTGGCATGCCGACATCGAGGATTTTCTCGAACTGCGCGACAACACTGGTGACGATGCGCGCCGCGCGCACAACCTCAACATCGCCAACTGGATTCCCGACGAATTCATGCGCCGGGTCGAGACCGACGGCGACTGGTCGCTGTTCGATCCGAAAGTGATGCCGCAACTCGTTGACAGCTGGGGGGAGACGTTCGACCGCCTGTATCGCGAAGCCGAGGCGAACGGCCTCGCCGCGAAGACGGTCAAGGCGCGTGAACTCTACGCCCGCATGATGCGCACGCTGGCGCAGACCGGTAACGGCTGGATGACCTTCAAGGATCGCTGCAACGCCACCAGCAATCAGACGGCCAAATCGGACAACGTGATTCACCTGTCCAATCTGTGCACCGAAATTCTGGAAGTCAGCTCGGCCACCGAAACCGCCGTGTGCAACCTGGGTTCGGTGAACCTGTCGCGTCACGTGGTGCGTGCCGAAGACGGCAGCCACGCGTTCGATTTCGAACAGCTCGCCTCGACCGTGCGCACTGCCGTGCGTCAGCTCGACCGCGTGATCGACCTCAACTTCTATCCGATCGACACGGCGCGCACCGCCAACATCAAATGGCGACCGGTCGGGCTCGGCGTGATGGGCCTGCAGGATGTCTTCTTCAAGCTGCGCCTGCCGTTCGATTCCAGCGAGGCGCTGGCTTTGTCCACGCGCATCGCCGAAGAGATTTATTTCCACGCGCTGTCGATGTCGAACGAAGTGGCGGCCCAGGTCGGCGCGCACCCGGGTTTTGCCGAGAGCCGCGCGGTCAACGGCGAACTGCAGTTCGACTACTGGCCGCAGGCAAAGACGCACGACAGCGAGCGCTGGGACGCACTGCGCGAGCGCATCAAGCAGCACGGCCTGCGCAACTCGCTGCTGATCGCCATTGCCCCCACCGCGACCATCGCCTCGATTGCCGGCTGCTACGAATGCATCGAACCGCAAGTCAGCAACCTGTTCAAGCGCGAGACGCTGTCGGGCGATTTCCTGCAGGTGAATCGCTACCTCGCCGATGAGCTGAAAGCGCTCGGCCTGTGGACGCCGGACGTGCGCGACGCGATCAAGCTGGCCGAAGGCTCGATCCAGAACATCACCGCGATTCCCGAACGCCTGCGCGCGATCTATCGCACCGTGTGGGAGCTGCCACAGAAAGCGCTGATCGAACTGGCGGCCGCCCGCGGCGCCTTCATCGACCAGAGCCAGTCGCTGAACCTGTTCATGGAAAATCCGAACATCGGCCAGCTCAGCTCGATGTACATGTACGCGTGGAAGGCCGGCATCAAGACCACCTATTACCTGCGCTCACGACCGGCGACCAAGATCACCAAGACCACGGTGACCGCCAGCCGAATCAGCGCTCCCGAACCGGTGGTTGACGATCAGGCGCAGGCCAACGCGGCAGTGTTCTGCTCGCTGGAAAATCCCGAGTACTGCGAAGCCTGTCAGTAACCATCCCCGTAGGAGCGCACCCTGTGCGCGATGC
>JAYTQX010000268.1:0-1743 GCA_043746455.1 Pseudomonadota bacterium | reverse complement strand
CGCGCCTGTTTGACTGTGTCGACCTTGCGCACTTCCTCGCGCTCGAAACGCGCGGCGCGCGCGACGCGCACGTCCTCGACCTTCTTCGCGCTGGTGCCGAGCCAGCCGAACATGAAATACACGCCGCGGCCGATCGCATCCATCAGCTTGAACCAGGACAATCCGGTCGCCAGGGTGACTGCGATCAGGAACAGGGCGAGCAGGAATAGTGTCGCGCCCGGGAAACTGAAGCCGCGCATCAGTGGGTTGGCGACCGCCATGCCGAGAATGCCGCCTGCCTTGGCCGGCAGCGCATTGGATCCGTCGAAATGCAGATACGCCAGACCGCTGCCGCCGATAAAGAAGGCCACCCCGCCGATCAGACGGAGCGCGGGTTCCAGCGCGGAATTCGAATCGTTGCCGCGATCGCGGAACAGCGCCCAGCCGACTCCGAGCAGCAGCAGTGGAAACGCATACGCGAGATAGCCGAACAGGTAGAACACGAGGTCGGCGATATACGCGCCGATCCTGCCGCCGATATTGTGCAGCTTGCCCGTCGCGGACGTCGCATGCGACCAGGCCGGATCCTGCGGGCTATAGCTCGCCAGACAAGCGAGCAGATACACGACCAAGGTCAGCAGCGCGATGATCGCAACTTCGCGCAAGACGCGCTGCATGACCGTGACCGACCCCGTGCCCGATTTGGAAAAAGTGCTTCTGGATTCGCGCGCCACCGCGTGATTCTACCTTAAGTTAGTCCATTAACAGTTTGTTTTTGAGAAATATTTCTCAAAGCTTCATGCCTTTCAGCGCGGGATGAACAATCTCGCCGCCCTCGATATTGATGCCGCTCTTGAGCGGTGCGAACTTGCGCCACTGCTTGTCCGCAGCCAGACGCTGCACGTAGGGCAGGATCGCTGCGCAGATCGCTTCGGACGCGGTCTGCGGCACGGCGCCCGGCATATTGGTCACCGCGAAATGGGTCACGCCATCGACCAGATAGGTCGGATTCTTGTAGGTCGTCGGCCTGGAGGTCTCGAAGCAACCGCCCTGGTCGATCGAGATATCGACGAGCACGCTGCCCTTCTGCATCGTCTTGACCATGGCGCGCGTGACCACGTGCGGCGCCTTCGCGCTCGGAATCAGCACGGCGCCGATGACCAGGTCGGCCGAGGCGACTTCGCGCGCGACATATTCCTCGTACGGATACAGCGCGGTGACGTTGGCGCCGAGGTTCATCATCTCGCGCAGGCGATCCTGGCGTTTTTCGAACACGATGACATTGGCGCCGCCTGCCGCAGCCAGTTCCGCCGAATTGCGCCCAGCCGCGCCCGCACCGAACACGACGACCTTGCCACGATCGGTCGATGGCAGACCACCGAGCAACTTGCCCTTGCCGCCGGCCGGCTGATGCAACAGATGCGTGCCGATCTGCACCGCGATGCGCCCGGCGATGATCGACATCGGCGCGAGCAGCGGCAGCGAGCCGTCGGCTTCCTCGACCGATTCGAACGCGATACCGGTGAGGCCGATATCGAGCAGACGCTGGGTCAGCTTCGGATCGGGCGCAAGATGCAGATAACAGAACAGCAGATGATCCTTGCGCAGATATCGCAGATCGCCATAGATCGGTTCCTTCACCTTGACAATCAGTTCGCCGATTTCGTACAGCTTCCTCGCCGTCGGCACCAACGTTACGCCGACGCGTGTGTACTGTTCATTGGAAAAACCGCTCTTCTCGCCCGCACCTTCCTGCACATAGAC
>JAYTQX010000267.1:0-4550 GCA_043746455.1 Pseudomonadota bacterium | reverse complement strand
CGTTTCGCCGAGTTTTTCCGCGCGCACCATGAAGCCGGAAGGGCGGTACGGACGCAAGCCAACCACGGTGCGGATTTCGCGCTCGGCGGCGACGCGCACCGGTGGCAAGCTGCATGCACTGCCGACGAACGAGGTATCGGGCGCGGCGTAGTCTCGACGCAGCGAACGGGTTGACGGATTGGTCGCGCAGCCGGAAAGCAGGGCGAGTGGCGTTGCGGCGAGCAGCGACGCACCCAGCGTGCCGCTTTGACGAAGGAAGAGTCTGCGATTCATCGGTGTAATTTACAGGCTGGTCAGGAAGTAAGGGAACAGGCGGATCGATGCTGTGCGGTTTGCTGGTGTGGGAATGAACCCTCCCCCTTGATGGGGGAGGGGTTGGGGAGAGGGTGACGCCTGCGGCGCCTTCCCCTCTCCCGGCGCTGCGCGCCACCCTCTCCCACAAGGGGAGAGGGGAAACAGCCATTCGGGTCGTGTTACTTACTGAGTGGTTTCATCGATGCGAAGGCACTCGGTTACACGGCTTTCGTCAAGATCACAAAGAAGGCACGAATTCACTCGCGCAAATAGTGCCGACATGCCCGTGACAGAGCGTCTGCGGTGCACAGTCGGACTAGCCCGCCGCGTTATACTTGCAAGTTATTCGCACAATCCGCACCTGATCCAGATGGCTTCCGATCGATTCGAGTTAGTGTCACCGTTCCAACCCGCTGGTGATCAGCCCGACGCGATCCGTCGGCTCATCGAGGGTTTCGATGCGGGCCTCGCGCACCAGACCCTGCTCGGCGTGACCGGTTCGGGCAAGACCTTCACGATCGCCAACGTGGTGCAGGCGGTGCAGAAGCCGACGCTGGTGCTCGCGCCGAACAAGACGCTGGCCGCGCAGCTCTACGGCGAGTTCAAGGAATTCTTTCCGCACAACGCGGTGGAATATTTCGTCAGCTACTACGACTACTACCAGCCCGAAGCCTACGTGGTCGCCAGCGACACGTTCATCGAAAAAGATTCCAGCATCAACGAACATATCGAGCAGATGCGCCTGGCGGCGACCAAGGCGCTGCTGTCGCGGCCCGATGCGCTGATCGTGGCGACGGTCTCGGCGATTTATGGTCTTGGGGACCCGGAAGATTATTTGTCCATGCGTTTGATCCTCGCGCGCGGTGAGCGCGTGGACCAGCGCGAGTTGATCCGCCATCTCACCGAACTGCAGTACGAGCGCGGCGATTACGAACTGCATCGCGGCAGCTTCCGCGTGCGCGGCGACGTGATCGACGTGTTCCCGGCGGAGAGCGAAACCGATGCACTGCGTATCGAACTGTTCGACGGCGAGATCGAGAATCTGGCGGTCTTCGACCCGCTGACCGGGGTGATTCTGCGCAAGGTGCCGCGCTACGTCGTGTATCCGAGCTCGCATTACGTGACCACGCGGCGCACCGTGCTCGACGCGGTCGAGACGATCAAGGTCGAGCTCAAGGAGCGCCTGGAACAATTATACAAAGCGAACAAGCTGGTCGAAGCGCAGCGTCTGCAACAGCGCACCCAGTTCGATATCGAGATGATGGCGGAAATCGGCTACTGCCAGGGCATCGAAAACTATTCGCGTCATCTGACCGGACGCAAGCCGGGCGAGCCGCCGCCGACCTTGTTCGACTATCTGCCGGCGGATTCGCTGCTGGTTGTCGACGAATCACACGTGACGATTCCGCAGCTCGGCGCGATGTACAAGGGCGATCGCTCTCGCAAGGAAACCCTCGTCGAGTTCGGTTTCCGTCTGCCGTCCGCGCTCGACAACCGGCCGCTGAAATTCGACGAGTGGGAACAGCGCGCGCCGCGCTCGATCTTCGTCTCGGCGACGCCGTCGCGTTACGAGATCGAGCATTCGCAGAACAGCATTGTCGAGCTCGTCGTGCGCCCGACCGGACTGATCGATCCGGAAGTCGAAGTGCGCCCGGTGCGCACCCAGGTCGACGATCTGCTCAGCGAAATTCACCTGCGCGTGAAGATGGGCGACCGCGTGCTGGTCACCACGCTGACCAAGCGCATGTCGGAAAACCTGACCGACTATCTCGAAGAACACGGCGTGCGCGTGCGCTATCTGCATTCGGATATCGAAACCGTCGAGCGCGTGGAAATCCTGCGCGATCTGCGCCTGGGCAAGTTCGACGTGCTGGTCGGCATCAACCTGCTGCGCGAAGGCCTGGACATGCCCGAAGTGTCGCTGGTCGGTATTCTCGACGCGGACAAGGAAGGTTTCCTGCGTTCGACCGGATCGCTGATCCAGACCATCGGCCGCGTCGCGCGCAACGTGCGCGGCAAGGCGATTCTCTACGCGGACCGCGTGACCGATTCGATGCGGCGCGCGATGGACGAAACCGATCGGCGCCGGCAGAAGCAGATCGAGTACAACCTCGAACACGGCATCACGCCGACGTCGATCGTGCGCAAGATCATGGACATCATGGAAGGCGCACGCGACGATGCGGAAGCCGACGGGCAGGGCGCGCGCGGACGCGGCGCCAACGGTTTGCGCCGCGTGGCTGAGCCTGCCGTGGACTACAGCTTGCTCACACCTGCGCAACTAGCAGCCAAGCTGAAGAAGCTCGAAGCGCAGATGTACAAGCACGCGCAGGATCTGCAGTTCGAGGAAGCCGCGCGCGTGCGCGACGAACTGCAACGCGTGCGGGCGCAAGCCTTGCTCGGCTGACGCCGGGCGGCTATTCCTCGTCCGTGCCTTCGTTGATTCCCTCGAACAGGATCGTCGTCAGATAGCGTTCGCCGGTATCCGGCAGCATCGCCAGAATCACGTCGCCCGCCTTGGCCAGCTTGGCGACTTCAAGCGCCGCGGCGAACGTGCCGCCCGAAGAAATGCCACAGAAGATGCCTTCGCTCTTTGCGAGTGCGCGCGCGGTGTCGCGCGCGAGCATCTCGTCGACCGGCACGATCTGGTGCGGCACGTTGCGGTTGAGCACGGCCGGAACGAAGTCGGGCGTCCAGCCCTGGATCTTGTGCGGCTTCCACTCGTGACCGGAAACGAGCGCAGCGGTCGCCGGTTCGGTCAGCACGATTTTCACGTCGGGCCGCGCGAGGCGGATGATTTCGCCGGCGCCGGTCAGCGTGCCGCCGGTGCCCCAGCCGGTGACGAACCAGTCCAGGCGCCTGCCGGCGAAGTCCTGCACGATTTCCGGACCGGTGGTGTTGCGGTGATAGGAGGGATTGGCTTCGTTCTCGAACTGGCGCGCGAGGAAGGCGCCGTGTTTTTCGGCGTATTCACGCGCGCGCTTGACCATACCGCTGCCGCGCTCGGCGGCGGGCGTGAGGATCACTTTCGCGCCGAAGATGCGCATCAGCTTGCGCCGTTCGACCGAGAAGGTTTCGGTCATGAAGGCGACGAACGGATAGCCCTTGGCCGCACAGACCATTGCCAGCGCAATGCCGGTATTGCCCGAGGTCGCCTCGACCACGGTCTGCCCGGGTTTGAGCGTGCCCCTGGATTCCGCGTCGAGGATGATGCCGATCGCGAGTCGGTCTTTCACCGACGACATCGGATTGAACGCCTCGACCTTGACGTACATTTCGACGCCCGCGGGTGCGAGGTGATTGATACGCACGATCGGCGTGCGGCCGATGGTTTCCAGAATGCTGTTGTAGATCATGGCTGGCTCCGCTTGAGGCAAGACGCGGGGACGTCTCGCGTTGATATCGCACCACTACCAATGATAGCCCGGTTCAGGATGTCTCGCCGAGGGCCTTGAGAATAAACAAATAAACATCGGTAATCTCGTCAATCTGCATGGAGGTCGGTTTGCCCTGACCGTGCCCGGCGCGGGTTTCGATGCGGATCAGCGCGGGCCTGCCGTGAGGGTCGGCGGCCTGCAGCGCGGCGGCGAACTTGAAGCTGTGCGCGGGGAATACGCGGTCGTCGTGATCGCCGGTCAGGATCATGGTCGCCGGATAATCGACGCCGGGTTTGACGTTGTGCAGCGGTGAATAGGCGTACAGCGCCTTGAATTCGTCGGCATTGTCGACCGAGCCGTAGTCCGACTCCCAGGCCTTGCCGATCGTGAAGTCGCGGAAGCGCAGCATGTCGAGCACGCCGACCTGCGGGATCGCCGCGGCGAACAGCTCGGGGCGCTGCAGTTCGGCCGCGGCGACGAGCAGGCCGCCGTTGGAGCCGCCGCGGATCGCCAGTTTCGATGCAGAAGTAACTTTTTCCTTGATCAGATACTCGGCGGCGGCGATGAAGTCGTCGAACACGTTCTGCTTGTGCGTCTTGATCCCGGCCTCGTGCCAGTCGCGACCGTATTCGCCGCCGCCGCGCAGATTCGCCACCGCGTAGACGCCTCCCAGATCGAGCCACGCGGCGACGGCCGGCGAAAATGTTGGTTGCAGCGGAATATTGAAGCCACCGTAGCCGTAGAGGATCGTCGGGTTCGCGCCGTTGTGAGCCATGCCTTTCTTTGCGGTGATGAACATCGGTACGCGCGTGCCGTCGCGGCTGGTGTAGAAGACCTGCTGCGTTTCGTACTGTGCCGGATCGAAGGCGACCTTGGGCG
>JAYTQX010000266.1:0-1579 GCA_043746455.1 Pseudomonadota bacterium | reverse complement strand
ATCTGCCGGCGGATGCGGTTGCGCACGACCGCGCGCTTGGATACGCGCCGCGACACGGCCATTCCGAGACGCGCAGTCGCCGCATCGGTCACGCGGTATTCGCAGCGAACGAAGCGGAAACTCAGATGCGCACTGGAACCGCGCAGCGCAACGAAGTCCTGTGGCCGCAACAGACGTGCGGCGCGCGGATAGCGCAGACTCGTCGTCGAGCCGGCCATCGCGCGGACTGGGTGGGTAATTACGGGACGAGGCGCTTGCGGCCCTTGGCGCGGCGTGCATTGAGCACCGCGCGGCCACCGGGCGTTTTCATGCGCGCGCGAAAACCGTGCGTGCGGGCGTGCTTGAGATTGCCGGGCTGGAAAGTGCGCTTGGTGGCCATGACAGTAATGAATCGCGGGACAAAGAAGCGGAAAGGTAACGGATTTTCCGCAGTACTGTCAAGTCAGCGCCGCTTGGCGCGGCGGGTTCGCGGGGGTAGACTCGCCTGCCGCTCGGGCACATTTTTCGAGCGCAGATTTTTCCGGAACCTCCCGATGAGTGATTTGTGGCGCCGCTGCCTGGAACGCCTGGACGGCGATTTCAGCGTCGAGGACATGCATACCTATTTGAAGCCACTGCAGGCGACGCAGGAGGCCGACGGCTTGCGCCTGCTGGCGCCGAACGAATACACGCTGGATGTCGTGCGCAGCGAATTCCTGCCACGTATCGGCAAGATGCTGGAGCATCTGAACGGCGCACCGGTGAAGCTGCGCCTCGAAGTCGGCACCTTGAGCCCGCGCAAGGCCCCGCGTACCTCCATGTCCGCAACGCACGGCACCACGGCCGCCGAACACGACGACTTCGAGCCCAATCTGGATCCGCACTACACGTTCGACGCGTTCGTCGAAGGCAAGTCGAACCAGCTCGGCAAGGCTGCGGCAATGCAGGTTGCCAACAATCCCGGCCGAGCCTATAACCCGTTGCTGCTTTACGGCGGCACCGGTCTGGGCAAGACCCATCTGATGCATGCCGCCGGAAATCTGATGCGCTCGCTCAACCCGGCGACCAAGGTCATGTATCTGCGTTCGGAGCAGTTCGTGCGCGAGATGATCCAGGCGCTGCGCACCAAGAGCATGGACGATTTCAAACGCCGTTTCCGCGCCGTGGATGCGCTGCTGATCGACGATATCCAGTTTTTCGCCGGCAAGGACTCCACGCAGGAAGAGTTCTTCCACACGTTCAACGCCCTGTTCGAGGCCAAGCAGCAGTTGATCCTGACCTGCGACCGTTATCCGAAAGAGGTCGACAATCTCGAGCCGCGCCTGAAGTCGCGCCTCGGCTGGGGTTTGTCGGTGGCGATCGACCCACCGGATTTCGAAACCCGCACGGCCATTTTGCTGAGCAAGGCTGCTGCGCGCGGCATCGACGTTCCCGAACCCGTCGCACAATTGATCGCGCGGCGCATGCGCTCCAATGTGCGCGATCTCGAAGGCGCACTCAACACGCTCGCTGCGCGCGCGAATTTCCTCGGCCTGCCGATCACCAGCGATTTCGCCCTCGAAACACTGCGCGATCTGCTTACCGTGCATGCGCAGGTGGT
>JAYTQX010000265.1:0-2066 GCA_043746455.1 Pseudomonadota bacterium | reverse complement strand
GCTTCGAATTGATCGAACCGCTGCGCGAACTATTCAAGGACGAAGTACGCCGCATCGGCGTCGAGCTCGGCCTGCCGCGCGCGATGGTCTACCGCCATCCGTTTCCCGGCCCGGGACTGGGTGTGCGCGTGCTCGGTGAAGTGAAACCGGAATATGTGGAACTGTTGCAGCGTGCCGACGATATCTTCATCGGCGAGCTGCGTGCTGCCGGTTTGTACGACAAGGTGAGCCAGGCGTTTGCCGTGTTTCTGCCGGTAAAATCGGTCGGCGTGGTCGGCGACGCACGCGCCTACGAATGGGTCATCGCCCTGCGCGCGGTCGAGACGATCGACTTCATGACCGCGCATTGGGCACATCTGCCCTACGAATTTCTTGCGAATATTTCAAATAGAATAATCAATGAATTAGGTGGTATTTCTCGTGTAGTTTATGATATTAGCGGCAAGCCGCCGGCGACGATCGAATGGGAATGAACAAGCGCCATTACGGAGTAATACAAGCATGAAAGCTGTCGGCTATTTTCAATCACTGCCTATCGATCAGCCCGATGCGCTGATCGATATCGAATTGCCAGAGCCTGTGCCCGGCGACTTCGATCTGCTGGTCGAGGTCAAGGCCGTGTCAGTCAATCCTGTCGATACCAAGGTGCGCATGCGAGCCGCGCCGGTCGATGGCCAGGCACGCATACTCGGCTGGGACGCGACCGGTGTCGTACGTGCGGCCGGCGGCAAGGTCAGCCTGTTCAAGCCGGGCGATCGCGTCTGGTATGCCGGTGACGTCAATCGTCCGGGCAGCAACAGCGAACTGCAGTTGGTCGACGAACGTCTTGTGGGGCGGATGCCGGCAAGCCTGGATTTTATGGCGGCGGCCGCGCTACCGCTAACCGCGATCACGGCATGGGAATTGCTGTTCGACCGGCTCAAGGTGCAGACGGCCGATCCGACTCGCGACAACAAACTGCTGGTGATCGGCGCCGCTGGCGGGGTCGGCTCAATCCTGGTGCAGCTGGCGCGACAGCTCACGAGCTGGACGGTGATCGGTACAGCCTCGCGTCCAGAAAGCCGCCACTGGATCCTCGCACAGGGCGCGCATCATGTAATCGATCATGGCGAACCGCTCGCAACCGAACTGGAAAATGCCGGACTTGGGCAGGTCGCGGCCGTGATCGGCCTTACCCACACCGACGATTACCTGGCACAGATCGTCAACATACTCGAACCCGAGGGCCAGCTCGCGCTGATCGACGATCCAAAAACGCTCGACGTGCTGCCGTTCAAACGCAAGTCGCTGTCGGTGCATTGGGAATCCATGTTCACGCGCTCGACATTCGCAACGACGAATCGCATCCGTCAGCATGACGTGCTTTGCCAGGTGGCGACCCTGATCGATCGCGGCGTGCTGCGCTCCACCGCGGCCGAGCAGTTCGGCCGCATCAATGCCACGAATCTCAAGCGCGCGCATGCGCTGCTGGAAAGCGGACGTGCGCGCGGCAAGATCGTGCTGAAAGGATTCTGAGTCATGGCCTCGCGTCGAGCTGGATCAAGATGACGCCTTTAGAAGCGCAGCAGCCGACGACGTTCAGCGCCGACGATGAGCGCCATATGCGCCGTGCGCTCGAACTTGCCGCACATGCACGCGACGCGCACGAGGAAGTGCCGGTCGGTGCGGTGCTGGTGCGCGACGGCACGATTATCGGCGAAGGTTGGAACCGTAGCATTTCCGCTTGCGATGCGAGTGCACATGCGGAGATCGTCGCGTTGCGCGATGCCGGAAGCCGCGAACAGAACTATCGCCTTCCCGGATCGACGCTGTACGTGAGCCTGGAGCCTTGCGCGATGTGTGCCGGGGCGATCGTGCATGCGCGCGTCGCCCGGGTCGTGATTGGCGCCGACGATTTGAAGACCGGTGCGGCTGGCAGCGTGTTCGATACCCTGATCTCGCCGCTGCACAACCATCGTGTGGATGTCGCGCGTGGCTTGCTCGCACCGCAGGCCGGCGAGATGCTGCGTGACTTCTTCCGACTGCGGCGCAGCTGAGGCCGCGCGACCGGTTCAGGCGTGTTTGCG
>JAYTQX010000264.1:0-2266 GCA_043746455.1 Pseudomonadota bacterium | reverse complement strand
GCCGCGCTCGCGGCAACGACGGTGTATTGCACGGCACAGATATACGCCTCACTGAAGACGATACATGCCTGGAACAATCGCCAGGTCGTGGCGGGATATCTTCTGCTCGGGCTTCTCGCCGGCGCCGCCTGGCTGCTTTGCGCGCATGCCTTGTTCGCGCCGCTGTTTGATCCGGGCGATGTCACGCCAAACCGCGTGCAAAGCGTACTTGCGGTGCTGTTGTTGCTGCTGGCTTTGACCGGTGTCGTCTGGAAAAATCTTTATTGGCGCTTTCTTGATCGTTCGCGCCATCCGGCGACGATCGAATCGGCCACCGGCCTTGGTCGTTTCGGCGCGGTGCGCAGCGTCGAGACGCCGCACACGGAAGAAAATTATCTGCTGCGCGAGATGGGCTTCGTGATCGCGCGCAAACACGCCGCGCGCCTGCACCTGATCGCCGGGCTGCTGATCGGACTCGTGCCCGCGCCAATGGCGCTGCTGTTGCTGTGGCCGCCGATTGCCACCAGCGCGTGGCTCGCGTCCGCATGCGCTGCCGCGGTTGCGGCAAGCGTCACTGCGGGTTGCTTCGTCGAGCGCTGGCTGTTCTTTGCCGAGGCCAAACACGTGGTAACACTCTACTACGGCGCGAAGCACGTCTAGTCTGTGCTTTGTGTACTTTTTGCATTTGTTATTTTTATATTCTCGCGCAAATTCCTGTTGTATACGTCGCTGAACGCGAGCTGACGTGGCCGGCTCCGGTGCATTGTGCACTGCAACATCCGTCGGCATAATTCGCGGCCGTTCGTGCTGCAACCCCCGCAATCCAACAACAGGACTTACCATGAAGACGACCTTGCTCGCCTGCGCACTGCTGTTCGCCCTACCGCTCGCCGTCAACGCGGCCGACGCTCCGCCCCCGCCGCCCGAAGGCTGGTCCGGCACCGGCGAAGCCGGTCTGGCCATCGCCAGCGGCAACACCAAGTCGCAGAACGTCAACGCCAAACTGGATCTCAAGTACAACGACGATTAGTGGAAGGACGATTTCTATCTGCTCGCGCTGCGCAACAAGAGCAACGTCGCGGATGCCGTGACCGGCACGAACAATTACGAGCTGACCGCGAACCGCTATGAAGCGGGTGCGTCTGCCGGATACAAGTTCGACGACCGCAGCTACATCGTCGGCGCGTTGCGCTACGAGCACGACGAGTTTTCGCCTTACCGGTATCAATACACCGCGTCGATCGGCTACGGTTATCAGGTGCTGAAGAACGCCAGCGACGAACTGTCGTTCGAAGCCGGTCCGGGCTACAAGGTGGTGCAAGCCACTTCCTTCGACATCGTCAATCCGACGCCGCCACCGCCACTGCTAAGCGTCAAGCCCGACTCGGACAGCAATGTCGTGTTGCGCGGCCTGATGAGCTACAAGCACAACTTCAATGCCACCACCTCATTCGTGGATACGTTTCTGGTCGAAGCCGGCAGCGGCAACAAGTTCTACCAGAACGATGCCGGCCTGGCGGTGAAGATGAGCGACAAGCTGGCGATCAAGGTCGGCTATCAGATTCGCAGCAACTCCCAAGTGGAGGCTGGCTTCAAGAAGACCGATCAGCTGCTGACCACGAACCTTGTCTACGGCTTCTGATGGCTGGTTCCGATTGACTGTTTCGTTGATGCAGAACGGGCTCCTCGCGAGCCCGTTTTTTTTCGTGTACCTTGCATACATCCCTGAACGCGAAGATCAAAAAAGCGGCCGTCCATTTTACTCAATGTCACGCATACTGGTTTTCCAGCACGTCGCCGCCGAACCGCTTGGCACTCTCGATCCGCTGATCCGCCGGCGCGGGCATCGGGTCAAGTTCGTCAATTTCGAGCGCGATCCCGACGCGCGGCCACGGCTGGATCGCTATCGCGGCCTGATCGTGCTCGGCGGTCCGATGAATGTCGCGGACCGCGACAGCCGCCCGCATCTGCAAACCGAAATCGAGGTGATCGGCGAGGCGATCGCGCAGGGCAAACCCGTGCTCGGCATCTGCCTCGGCGCGCAACTGCTTGCGCACGCGCTCGGAGCGCGAATTCAACGCCATCGCTGCAGCGAGATCGGCTGGTACGATGTCGCCACGACCGTCCACGGTCGCGACGATCCGGTACTGGCGGTGCTTGGCGCCGCGCTGTCGATCTTTCAATGGCACAGCTATACATTCGATATGCCCGCAGGCGCAGTCCACCTTGCGCGCACGGCGACCTGCGAAAACCAGGCGTTTCGCCATGGCACGAATGCCTACGGATT
>JAYTQX010000263.1:0-9820 GCA_043746455.1 Pseudomonadota bacterium | reverse complement strand
GCGCATCGGTCATATGGGTGCAGTCGGCGCGGGCCAGAGTACGAAGGCGGTTAATCAGGTTCTGGTCGCCGGGATCGCCCAGGCAGTGTGCGAAGGGCTCGCGCTCGGCGAAGCGCTTGGCCTGGATTCCGCCGTCCTGTTGCCGACGCTCGCCAGCGGTGCCGCCGCGAACTGGTTCCTCGACAAGCGCGGCGCGACGATGCTGCGCAACGAGTTCGGCGGCGGCTTCAAGGCGGCCCTGCTGCACAAGGACCTGCGCATCGTGCGCGAGGTCGCGCAGAATGCCGGCACCGACCATAGCATCGTCGACAAGTCGATCGGCGACTTGGCGAAACTGATGGATCAGGGCTATGGCGACGAGGAGCACTCGGCGCTGATCCGGCTCAAGCGGCGCAAGAACTGACGGCTAGTGGTTCGGCGCGTCGGCGACAGGGAAGGAAGGAATATTGTTTTCGGCCAGAGCGCGCTTCGCCGCTTCCGTTTCGCTTGCGCTTGAATACGGCCCGAGGCGCACGCGCGTCTTGCCATCGACCGAGCTGGCATAGACCTTGGCCGAGAACCCGAGCAGGGCGAGCCTAGCCTTGAATTCCTCGGCTGCTTTCGGGTCATTGGTCGCGCTGACCTGCAGCATGTAATGCCCGCCGCCTGCGGGTGCAGCCGCAGGCGTCTGCGCTGCGGTCGCGTTGTTCGTTGCATTCGCCTGTGCCTGCGCTGCCTGTTGCTGCGCGCGCTGCTGCTCGGCCTTGGCTTTGGCCGAGAGCTCGGCATCCGGAATCACCACTTCCTTTTCCGGCAGCACCGAGTAGAAATCGAAATTGCTCTTCGCCGCGGCCGCGGACTTCCTTGCTGCGTCGTCGGCCAGCGGCTGTTCGGGTTCCTTCGGCGCGGTCGCTTCCGGGTTGGGCTGCGGCAGATTCTTGTTGCGCAGGGTCGGCAGCTTGCCGCCATAGAGAACGGCGAGCGACAACACGACGCCGAGCAAGGCGCCCAGCAGCAACCACACCCATGCCGGCCACGCCCGGCGTTCGCCGCCACGAAAGGCCTGTTTCCCGCGTCTAGCTGCCATAGTCCTCAATTACCTGGGTCCGAACATTCGATCGCACTTACATGGCTTCCGGCGCGGACACGCCAAGGAGATCCAGCCCGTTGGCCAAAACCTGACGCGCGGCTGTGGCCAGCGCGATGCGCGCGTCGCGCAGTTCCGCATCGTCCACGATGAATTGATGTGCGTTGTAATAGGTATGCAGCGCGTACGCAAGCTCGCGCAGGTATTGCGCGATCAGATGCGGTTCCAGACCCGTCGCTGCCGCTTCGACGATCTCGGCGTAGCGCGCGATCTCGACCATCAGCGCGCTTTCGTGCTCGTTCTGCAGCCGCGCGAGATTGGCCAGACCGTTGTCGCGATTCCACGCCAGCCCGCGTTCGCCGAGCTGGCGCAGCACGCTGCACACGCGCGCATGCGCATACTGGATGTAATACACCGGATTGTCGTTCGATTGCGCGCGCGCCAGGTCGATGTCGAACACCATATGCGAATCCGACTTGCGCGCGATCAGAAAGAAGCGCGTCGCATCGCGACCGACTTCGTCGATCAGGTCGCGCAAGGTCACGTAACTGCCGGCGCGTTTGGAAATCTTCACTTCCTCGCCACCGCGCATCACCGTGACCATCTGGTGCAGCACGTATTCGGGATAGCTTTTCGGGATACCCGCATCGAGCGCCTGCAGGCCGGCCTTCACGCGCATCAGCGAGCCGTGGTGGTCGGCACCGAGTTCGGTGATCGCGCGCTGATAACCGCGCTGCCACTTGGACAGATGATAGGCGACGTCGGGCACGAAATACGTGTAGGTGCCGTCGGATTTGCGCATCACGCGGTCCTTGTCGTCGCCGAAATCCGTCGTCCGCAGCCACAGCGCGCCGCCTTCCTCGTAGGTGTGGCCGTGGGCGATGAGCTCGCGCACGGTCTCTTCGACCTTGTGGTCGGCGTATAGCGAGGATTCGAGGAAATAGACGTCGAAGCTCACGCCGAATGCGGCGAGGTCGGCGTTCTGCTCACGGCGTAGATAGGCGACTGCGAAGCGGCGGATCGCGTCGAGATTCTCAACGTCCCTCTGGCCGACGACGGTATGGCTCTCGACCTCGATGCTGTCGCCGCGCGCGTATCCATTCGCGACGTCGACGATGTAGTCGCCGCGATAGCCGTCCGCCGGCCACGACGGATCGCCGGGCGTCATGCCTTTGGCACGTGCCTGCACGGATTTGGCGAGATTGTCGATCTGCGCGCCCGCATCGTTGTAGTAGAACTCGCGCATCACCTCGGCGCCCGACGCAGCGAGCACGCGCGCCAGACAGTCGCCGACCGCGGCCGCGCGGCCGTGGCCGATATGCAGCGGCCCGGTCGGATTCGCCGACACGAATTCGACGCCCGTCTTGCGGCCGGCGCCGATCGTGCTGCGACCGTAGTGCGCCGCGGCAGCGTGCACCGCGCGGATTTCCTCGTGGTAGGCAGCCGGACTTAGGAAGAAATTGATGAACCCGGGCCCGGCGATTTCCACTTTGTCCACAAGTATACTTTGCGGCAACGTGGCGACCAATGCCTGCGCGAGCACACGCGGGTGCGCGCGCGCGGCCTTGGCCAGCAGCATCGCCGCATTGCAGGCAAAATCGCCATGGTCCTTGCCGCGTGTGCGCTCGATGACGAAGGCGGGGTGGGCGTCGGCCGGCAGCGTTGCGTTGGCCCGCAGGCGTTCCAGCGCCTGTTCGATGAGACGGCGTAGCGGTTCTTTCACAGGGAAGCTCTCGGGATCAGCAGCGTATTGTAGGGCCTTGCATCAATTCGCCAAGCGGCTGGATTCAGCCGAATTACGCAGTGACGTTGCGCAAGCGGGGAACAGCGAGCCGGGAAGCCCGATGCGGGCCTCGCCGCCTGTGGATAAGTATGTGTATAGACGTGGCGCCTAGCCGAACCCTGACTCAGCGTCAACAGGCGCAGAGGCCTGCTGCTAGGCGACTTGACAACATTAAGTGTTTGATAATATTGACTTTACTACCCATCTTCAAAGTGTAACCAATTTGTAAAAAGTTGAATTTGCAGCGAATGCTGCATTGTGTATAAATCCACGCGCTAACTGCCTGTCCCGGCGTAAGAATTTCGCAACATGAGTTGCGTATTCTGCGCTTCGTTGCAGGCGCTGGACTCAAGTCGGGGACTTGCGGGGCGTGCGAGATACGCACGTTGCGCACCGGTGCGGGGATGCGCCAGCGCCTGCACGCCTCGCGCCGACATTGAGCGTGCAGTACCGCTCGAGAGTCGCAATGCGCTCGAGATGGCGCCGCGTCGCGCTCAGCCGATTGCCGCAACGATCTGACGAAATGTATCGATCACTTGTGCGCCGTTGGCCATCGGTTTGTGCAGCATGGCGCGCGAGTACAAATCGGCCGTGAGTTTCTTGAGTTTTTCGGCATTGTCGAGTTTGCCCGCTTCGAACGTGCGCCGGCCATAGTCCGAGCCGAAGCGATGCAGCTCGAAAAAATACCGCTCCTGTCCCGCGGTCAGGAAATTCAGCATCGGCAGCGCGGCCTCGGTGCTGTCCGGATTGCGGCGGCTGCGTAGCTCGCGTTCCAGGCACAGGCGCTCGGCGCTGGCCATGAACACCGGGAATGGCTCGGCCACGTTGGCCGTATCCAGATCGGCGGCGATCTGCGCGAGCCGCAGTGCATGCACGATGCGCGCGTCGTTGCGCCAGCCGGGTGCGTGCTTGTCGAGCTTGCGGTCGAGCTTGCGCGCGAGCGCCCCACGCGACTGCACCAGCAGTTCGGCGGTGTTGTATTCGAGCATCGACGGCGGTGGCCGCGCGTCGAAGGTGCTGCCGGCGATCATGAGTTCGATGCCGATGAAAATATCGCGATGCGTTTCCGGCGAAAACCCGGTCAGCGCAAGGATGCGCAACGCTTCCTCGAGACTCGCGCGTTCGTTGCTGCCGATGCCGGCCTCAATCAGCGGCGCCTCGCGCTGGCGCAGATCGTGCGTCGCGGCGAACAGCGCGAGCAGAAACCAGTCGCTGACGCTGAGCGCGCGCATGCCGATCGTATCGATCAGCCGCTCGATGCGCGGGCCGAGGATTTCGACGATATGACCCTCGTTGTGATAGGGATGATAGTCGTCGCCCCAGCTGCCATAGCGGAAGGCCATGCGGCAGAACGCGATCAGCACGGCGTCCGTCGCGCTGCGGATCAGGTTTTTCGGTTGGTCCGCAACCACCGGCGCGAAACGCTGCAGGCGGCGCTCGATCAGGGCGAGCAGATCCGGTCGGCGCTGCTTCATCAGCGCGCGCGCCGTCGCCACATCGGGCACACGCTGCTCGATGGCGTCGACGGGAAATTCGCGCGGATAGGAAAAAATCACGGTTGCGGCGTCGTCCGGGCCCCTCTGGCAAAGTATAGCCCGGTCGCACGCCATGCGCGGGTTGCGCTGCGCCATGGCGTCTTTCAGAGCATTCCGCGTGTCGCCAGCGAGGTCGGTGTGCCGCCACCGACGATAAAGTGATCGAGCACGCGCACATCGATCAGTTGCAGCGCCTGTTTCAGTTGCGTGGTGATCTCGCGGTCCGCCTGGCTGGGCTCGGCGACGCCGGAAGGATGGTTGTGGGCAAAGATAACGGCAGCCGCGTTGTGCACGAGACAGCGGCGTACGACCTCACGCGGATGCACGCTCGCACCGTCGATCGAGCCGCGGAACAGCTCTTCGAAGGCGAGCATCCGGTGGCGGTTGTCGAGGAACAGGCAAGCGAACACTTCGTACGGGTAGGCGGCAAGCCGTGTGCGCAGGAACGTGGCGCAGGCCGACGGGTTGGCGAGCGCGTCGGGGCGGCCCAGCTCCTGCGCAAGGTAACGCCGGCCGAGTTCGAGTGCGGCGTGCAGGCGACAGGCCTTGGCTGCACCGAGACCGGGCAAGCCGGCAAGCGCCGCTACGTCGAGTTCGAGCAGGGACCTCAGGCCGCCATCGCGGCCGAGCAGCTCGCGGCCGAGGTCGACCGCGGTCTGTCCGCGCCGTCCGCTGCCGAGGAAGATCGCCAGCAGTTCGGAGTCGGACAGCGCCGCGGCGCCGCGCACCATCAGCTTCTCGCGCGGACGTTCGTCTTCGGGCCAATCGCGTATGGTCATGCCGAAATGTTCGGTCGAAAGGTCGACCGCCGCAGCCGGCATCCGGCCGAATTCCGGTAAGCTATATGCGGATTTTGTTGTCGGCGGAATTCCTACATATGGCGGAACAGAGCCAAGCTCAAGACAATCTCAGTTCGCTGCGCGTGCTGCTTGGGGTTTCCGGCGGTATCGCGGCGTACAAGGCGGCCGAACTCGTGCGCCGGCTGGGCGACGCGGGCGCCGAGGTGCGCGTGGTGCTTACCGAAAACGCGGCGCGTTTTGTCGCCCCACTGACATTTCAGGCGCTGTCCGGCCAGCCGGTGCGCACGGGCTTGTGGGACGAAGCCGCCGAAGCCGCGATGGGCCATATCGAACTTGCGCGCTGGGCGCAGCGCATCGTGATTGCGCCGGCGAGCGCGGATTTGATCGCGCGCCTCGCGCACGGATTCGCCGACGACCTGTTGACCACACTGTGTCTGGCCAGCGCCGCACCGCTCGCGCTGGCGCCTGCGATGAACCAGCAGATGTGGGCGCACGCGGCGACACAGGCGAATGTGGCGACGTTGCGCGCGCGCGGGGTCGACGTACTCGGGCCGGCCGCCGGCAGCCAGGCCTGCGGCGAGTTCGGCGCGGGTAGACTGCTCGAAGCCGATTCGATCGTCGCCGAACTTGCCGCGCTGCACGGGCCGAAATTGCTCGCCGGCACCAGCGTGCTGGTCAGCGCGGGCCCCACGTTCGAGGATATCGATCCGGTGCGCTTCATCGGCAACCGCAGTTCCGGACGCATGGGATTCGCCGTCGCCCAGGCGGCGGCCGAGCAGGGCGCGAGCGTCTATCTCGTCGCCGGCCCCGTGCATCTGCCGACCCCCGCCGGTGTCACGCGCATCGATGTGCGCAGCGCGCGCGACATGCGCGAGGCGGTGATGCGGCAAATTCCACAAAGCAATATTTATATTTCTTCCGCGGCGGTGGGCGACTTCCGCCCCAACGACGTCGCCACGCACAAGCTGAAGAAGAACGGCAGCGAGTTCGTGCTTACGCTGACCGAGAATCCCGATATTCTCGCCGCCGTCGCCGCGCTGAAGAAGCGGCCTTTCGTCGTCGGCTTCGCCGCGGAGACGCACAACGTCGAGGGCTACGCGCGCGCCAAGCTCGAGCGCAAGAAACTCGATCTGATCGCCGCCAACCGCGTCGGCAACGGCGAAGGCTTCGACACCTGCGAGAACGAAATCCTGCTGCTCTCGCGCGACGGGTCCGAGCGGCTGGCGCGTGCCGACAAGCTCGCGCTTGCGCGCCAGCTGGTGACCCGTATCGCCGAGCGCTACACCGCGCTGGCTTCCGCGCCGAAGCCGTCGCCGGCGAAGAAAGTGCGCGCTGGAAAAGGGCGCTCCGCGCGGTGATCGACGTTGAGGTGAAAATCCTCGATCCGCGCGTCGGCCGCGAATTTCCGCTGCCCGCACGGGCCACGTCGGGATCGGCGGGCATGGACTTGCGCGCCGCGCTGGATGCGCCGCTGACGTTGCAACCCGGTGCGTCCGCGCTGGTTCCGACCGGTATCGCGATTCATATCGGCGACCCGGAATATTGTGCGCTGATCCTGCCGCGCTCGGGACTCGGCCACAAGCATGGCCTGGTACTCGGCAACCTCGTGGGTCTCATCGATGCCGATTACCAGGGGCCGCTGATGATTTCATGCTGGAATCGTGGCGAGGCTGCATATACCATCGCTCCAGGGGACCGTGTTGCGCAGCTGGTATTTTTGCCGGTGGCGCGCGCCGAATTTCACGTGGTCGACGACTTCGCCACAAGTCAGCGCGGCGGCGGCGGATTCGGTCATTCGGGCAGCGGTTGAATGCGGCGCGCTTGCAGAGCAAGTCAAGGCATACGGCACACGCATGAGCACGTCAATTGAGAACTCGGATACGGGCGCAGGGACGGTTCCTGCGGCGCCTGCGGATGTATTGCCAGACCCTGGGCCACCCGCGCCTGCGGCGCCGGCAGCCACACTGCGATCCCGCGTCACGGCGGCGCTGGTCGGGCTGCGGCGCTACGGCTACTTGATTGGAGCGACTCTGGCCTTGCTGGCCGGTGCCTTTCTGTTGTGGCAGACATGGCTGGTGTTCAGCGAGCGCAGCGAAACTGCATTAGTCGACGAAGTGCGCGACTGGGAAGTCCGCACGCTCGGTAATCTCATCGCCGTTGATCGTGCGCGCGTGCAGAGCGCCGTTGCGGATGAGGCGGTGACGGCAGCGCTGGCGCTGGGTGACGAAGGCCGTCCCGCCGCTGCGGAAGCGTTGAAACGGGTCCTGCCGGATCTGGTCAGCGTGGACTTTTATCGCCCCGATATCGCCGATGTGATCGCGGCCAATTTCCCCCAGTTCGGCTATGCCAAGGCCTCGGTAATCGTCCAGGCCCATCGACTGCAACATATGGGGCCGGTGCAGTCGGCGCCCGGTGCCGGCAAGCAGCGCAATCTGGTGGTCGCCCTGCCGGTTCTGCATGCCAACCAGCCCGTCTCCTTGGCTTACGTCGCCCTACCGTTCGCTCCGGTGATCGCCGCGTTCGGACAACGCGAACTGACGGCTGCGCGGGCAGAGTTGCGTCAAGGCGACGGCAACGGCGATCTCGTACTGGCGAGCATCGGCAGCGCGAACGCCGGCAGCACACTCAACACACGGGGAGTACCGGTAGCCGACAGCACGCTGCGCATCGGTACGGCGCCACCGTTGCAACCTATTTTCGTTCCGCGCGAACTGGCGTTGCTGATTCCGCTGCTGCTGCTCGCGCTGCTGGTCGGTGCGCTGACGTTCTATGCGCGCGATCAGGGTTTGCGAGCCATGTTCGATCGTCTGTCGGGACGGGATCCTGAATCCGCCCTCGCTCAATCCGCGCTCCAGCGCAAGAAAACGGAACCGGTTGCGGCTGCCCAGGCCGGCGCCGGCAAAGCCGCTCAAGCCGCCGGACCGGCGGTTGCAGTCAACCGCAGCATGTTCCGCGCCTACGATATCCGCGGCGTGGTTGGCAAAACCCTGAACGTCACGGTCGCACGTGAAATCGGCCGGGCGATCGGCAGCGAGGCGATTGGCCGCGGCCTCACAGAAATCGCGGTTGGACGCGATGGCCGGCTATCCGGCCCGGAACTCTCGGACGCGCTGATTGAGGGTCTGCGCAGCACCGGCGTCAACGTTGCCGACATCGGCGCTGCGCCGACCCCGGTGTTGTACTTCGCCACCTATCACCGCGAGATTGGTTCGGGTGTGATGGTCACCGGCAGCCATAATCCGCCTGACTACAACGGTTTCAAGATCGTGCTCGGGGGCGAAACGCTGTCGGAAGACGCAATCCAGAAACTGTACAAATGCATCGTCCACCGCGATTTCACCAACGGCACGGGTGGATTGCGGACGCTCGACGTGGCGCAGGAATACACCGACCGCATCGCCGCGGACGTGCAACTGCAACGCAAGCTCAAGATCGTCGTCGATTGCGGCAATGGCATCGCGGGCGCGATCGCGCCGGCCGTACTCGAGAGCATCGGTGCGGAAGTCGTGCCGCTGTTCTGCGAGGTCGACGGCAAGTTTCCCAACCATCATCCCGATCCGTCCGATCCGCGCAATCTCAAGGACTTGATCGTGTCGGTGCAGCAGCTGAATGCGGACGTCGGCCTGGCTTTCGACGGCGACGGCGATCGCCTCGGCGTGGTCACCGCATCGGGCGAGGTGATCTTTCCCGATCGCCTGTTGATGCTGTTCGCCAGGGATGTGCTGTCGCGCAATCCGGGCGCGACCGTCATCTACGACGTGAAATGCACCGGCAAGCTGCAAGCGCTGGTGCTGGAGGCCGGCGGCAGCCCGCTCATGTGGCGCACCGGTCATTCGCTGATCAAGGCGAAGATGCGCGAAACCGACGCCGCGCTCGCGGGCGAGATGAGCGGACATTTCTTCTTCAAGGAACGCTGGTACGGTTTCGACGACGGCATCTACGCCGCTGCACGCCTGCTCGAAATCCTCGCCGGCGATCCCGAAGGACGGACCCCGCAGGCGATTTTCGACGAGCTGCCCAAGGGCGTCAGCACGCCGGAACTCAAGATCGAGATGGGTGAAGGCGAGCATTCCGTGTTCATCGAACGCTTCCGCGCTGCAGCGAAATTCGACGGTGCGCGTCTGACCACGATCGACGGCCTGCGCGCCGACTGGCCCGACGGCTGGGGCTTGGTGCGCGCATCGAATACAACGCCTGCGCTCGTGCTGCGTTTTGACGCCGACAACACGCCGGCGATGCTGCGCGTGCAGACCGCATTCCGCGAACAGTTGCTGGCGGTGGACCCCAGGCTCAAGCTGCCGTTTTGATCGACCGCCTTCGCCGCCAGGTCAGGGCTGGGTAGCCCCGGATTGCCTTGCGCGCACTTCCCGGTAGTGCGCAATTTCAGTTTCCGACTTTTTCCCGGCATCGATGCGCTCCTGCTGCTTGCGCGCGATGAATCCTTTCTGCGTCTCGATGTTTTTGCGCAGCACCTCGATCTGCTGCTGCACGGGAAGGGGCACGGGTTTGCCGTTGCGCTCCAGGCTGGCGGCGTGCGCAAGCTGTTCGGAGAGGCTTTTTTCCTGGTCCGACTGACTCAGTTGCACGTTCTTGATCGTCTCGTCAATCACTTCGAGCCTGGATTTTTGCGCTTCCT
>JAYTQX010000262.1:0-17522 GCA_043746455.1 Pseudomonadota bacterium | reverse complement strand
GCCTTCCAGCTCCAGTCCCTTGACCTCCACTGCGCCGGTCTGCACGTTGAAGAAGGTGTGCGCGGTATTCGGGTCGGGCGTCAACACGTTCTTCTGGTTCAGGTCATAAGCTGCGACGGTCAGCAACGCATTCATCCCGGCGGGCAGAAACGTCGGCTGGAATTTTATGCCGGCTTCAACCTGATCGCCCGCGCTCGGCTTGAATGCGTGACCGCCGAAATCGGCTCCGGGCGTCGGCTGGAACGAGGTCGAGTAGGATACGTACGGCGAGAACCCGCTCTCGAACAGGTAATTGAGTCCGGCCCGATAGGTGAACTTGCTGTCCGATTCGGTCGCGCCCGAATTCTTCTGGTCGACGTTGTCGTAACGACCACCGAGCGTGAGCACCCAGCGATCGAGCTTGATCTGGTCCTCGCCGTATACGCCTGTCTGCTTCTGCACTTCCTGGATGTACGGAAACAGCGAGGTCGGCGTAACGATCGGCACACCATAGACCGGGTTGAACAGATCGATCGGCGGAGCGAAAGCGAAACCGAATTCGGAATTCTCTGTGTAGCGCCGGTAGTCGAGGCCGAACAGCAGGTGCTGTTTGACGTCGCCGCTGTCGATTTTGCCCTCGACGCGCGAATCGACGTTGAACGACTTGGTGTTTTCGTTGAACGGGAAGTTGTAGCGGTTGACCGTGCGGTAATCGTCGGGGATGCCGTCGAAATTCGCGTCGACGAGGCCGGCACCGTACACCTGCAGGATCTTCACGTCGGACGAGAAGTACTTGAGGTTCTGCTCGAAGCGCCAGTCGTCGTTGAACTTGTGGCTGAAGTCGTAGCCGACGCCGTACTCGTCGCGCTTGAAGTGGTTGTAGTCGGTGTCGCCGAGGTTGGTATCGGTCGGCACCTTGCCGAGCGGGTTGGGTTTCGCAACGCCGAAGATCGGCAGGAACCCGCCGCCATCGCCGTAGACGTCGTCGTGCTGGAAATAGCTGAGCAAGGTGAGATTCGTTTCCGGCGAAATCACCCAAGTGAAGGCCGGCGCGATGTAATAGCGGTCGGTATCTACGCCATTGGTCTGCGTGCCCTTGTCGAAATAAAGCGCAGTAAGGCGCCCGAGAAAGCGACCGTCCGCATCGAGCGGGCCGGTTACGTCGGCGGCGACTTGCCCGTTCGCGTAGCTGCCGTACTGCAATTGCGCTTCGCCGCTGAACTGCGCTTCGGGCCGGCGGCTGGTCAGATTGACGATGCCGCCCGGGGGTGCAAGTCCGTACAGCGTCGACGACGGGCCCTTCAACACTTCCACGCTCTGGAAACCGTACAGGTCGACGCCGACATTGCTTACCGATCCGATCGGTGCCTGCAGGCCGTCGATGTATTCGGGCGGGTAGAAACCGCGTAGAGTAAGCCAGTCATAGCGCGGATCCGCGCCGTAGTTCTCGCCGATCACACCGGCGGTATAGCGCACGACCTGGCTCAGGTTCTGCCAGTCGAGCAGATCGATCTGGTCGCGCGGAATCACCGTCACCGATTGCGGCGTTTCGATCAGCGGGATCGTCGACTTCGCCGCGCCGTTGGTATCGCGCGGAACGTAATCGGGAGCCGAGACGACGATGCCTTCGAGCGTGGTCGTATCTTTCTGGCTATCGTCGGCCAGACTGTCTTCTGCCGCGGCGACTGCACCGAGATTGCCGGCCAAGGCGAGCAGCACGCCCAGATGCAGCAAACGCCGCTTGCCGACGCGGCCGGGAATACGGGATTCATGAGTAGTCATACGTCACCCCAAGACAATGATTGATGAGAGAAGCGTTCGCTGGCCTGGTAACCCCAGGTTCAAAGATTCCGACTCGACTTGTCCGCTTTTAATTTGTTCCGATCCCCACGGCGACGCACGCGTAACGGGGTCTTTAATCATCGCGTTCAGGCCATCACGCGCGCAGACACGCACGCAGCCACGTGGCGCCGTCGTCGATCGCCCGATTGGCGACACCGGCGATGGACACCGCTTCGAGAAAACTGTGCGTCGCTCCCGCGTATTCGCTCAGCGTGGCGGCAACGCCGGCCGCACGCAAACGCGCGGCAAATGCAGTGCTTTGCTCCGCCAACACGTCGCATTGCGCTCTCATCAGGAAGGCCGGTGGCAGGCCGCCGAGCTGCGCGCGCAACGGTGACGCCAACGGATCGAGCGCATCGGCAGGCGTGGATAGATAGTTGTCCCAGAACGCCGCCATTTCCGTGCTGGTCAGCAGATTGCCTTCGGCGCCGAATTCGTTCGCTGCCTGTTGCGAGAGCTCGTTGGTGAAGCAACCGTAGATCAGCAGCATGCCGCGCAGCCGTTCGGCCTCGCCGCCGTCGCGCAGGAAAAGACTGGTGGCGACGGAAAGATTGGCTCCTGCCGAATCGCCGCCGATCGCCAGGCGCGCAGCGTCGATATTCAGCGAGGTGGCATTCGCCTGCAGCCAGCGCACGACGTCGACGATCTGATGCAGCGCGAAGGGAAATTTCGCTTCGGGCGACAAGGCATAGTCGATGCCGACCACGACCAAGCCGGCACGCGCCGCAAACTCGCGCATGATGCGATCATGGGTATCCAGACTGAACATCGTCCAGCCGCCGCCGTGCAGATAAACCAACCCGGGCTGCGCATCGATGTTTGCCTGCGGACGATAGATGCGTATGCGCACATCGCCCTGCGCGGTGGGCACCTGCAGTTCGCGCGTCACCGCCATCGCCGGGCCGCCCGCGCGCCAGGGTGCGCGCACCTGCTCGGCGATGCGGCGCATCTCGACGATCGAGCGCGTGCCTGCCTCCGGATATCGCTGCCATGCTTGCGCCAGCTCGGAGACGAAGCGGCGAATCTGCGGATCGAGCGGGTCGGCCTTGATCTGCCCCGGCCGGATCGCATCGGCGGTCGAATCCGCTAGCGCCGGCATGTGGGGTCTCAATTCGTGGCTCATGCCGACTGCGCCTTTACGTATCTCATCGAAGACTCCGCTCCCGGGCGCCGCAGGCCTGCCTGCTGCCGTGACGATTGCGTGACATTCGTTTCTGTGCGTAGAATCGAATTGCAGCTCAATGTAATCCTCGTTTGAAAATACGCTGTCGAGAGGGGACCATTCATCGTCTAGCGTGGGCCACATGGGTCGCAGCAAGAAAGGCATCGATTACCAATTCGTACCGCGTCCGATAGCGGTACTGATGGACGACTATCCGCCCGGTTTTTTCGATCCCCGCCATACTCACGTGCGCGCTCAACTGGTCTACGCGACCAGCGGTGTGACCATACTGAGCACCAACGACGCGAGCTATGTCGCGCCGCCGCAGCGCGCGATCTGGATTCCCGCCGGGGTCGAGCACGAGGTGCGCTGCCGCGGCCGCGTGCTGATCCGCACGCTATATATCTCGCCCGACGCCGCACCCGATCTGCCGAAAACCTGCCAGGTCATTGAAGTCTCGAATCTGCTGCGCGAACTGATACTCGCCGCGGCGGAGCTGCCGATCGAATACGATCTGGAAGGCCGCGACGCGCGCATCATGATGCTGATTCTCGACGAGATTCATTGTGCACGGCGCATTCCATTGTGCGTGCCGATGCCGGTCAACGAGCGCCTCGCACGCATCTGCAAGACGATCCTCGCCGACCCGGCGCAGCATGATGCATTGAACGATTGGGCCAGCGCCGCCGCGATGGGCCGGCGCACGTTCACGCGCAGTTTCCGCCGCGAAACCGGCATGAGTTTCGCGATGTGGCGACAACAGGTGCGCCTGATGGACGCGCTCTCGCGCCTGGCCACCGGCCACTCCGTCACCGCGACCGCGCTCGATGTCGGCTACAACAGCCCGAGCGCATTCACCGCCATGTTCCGCCGCACCTTCGGCGTATCGCCGACGCACTATCTGACCGACGAACCAGCACAAGCGCTGACGGCCGCCCCCTGATTTGTCTGCTCATCTTTTTTTTGCTCGTCATACCGGCGAAAGCCGGTATCCAGTGTCGTTGTTTTTCTTCTGGGTCTGAGGTGCAGAGCTTTTACTCGCCTGCGGCGAGCGAGTTACTTTTGGCATGACTCCGGGCATCCTGCCCTTCGCCGCTCCGCGGCCAGCTTCGCTGTTCGCGCCGCTCCTGCGGCGCAGTGCCCAAAAGTAACCAAAAGGCTAGTGTGCCGTTCCGTTAATAACTTTACATAGACGTTCGATCTTGGCCAGGATCGAATCCGCCGTGGCCGTCCATATGAACGGCTTGGGATGTTGGTTGTAGCGATCCGCGCAGCGGCGCTGTGCGGAACCGTCAGGTCAAAACGCCGGCTTCTCCGGACAATCCTGATAACGCGCGACGCAATCGAGAATTTCCTGTTTCGCGGCGGCGGTGTCGTGCCAGCCGTCCACTTTTACCCATTTACCCTTTTCCAGATCCTTGTAGTGCTCGAAAAAGTGGCCGATCCGGTCGCGCCAGTGCTGCGGCACGGTATCGATGTCCTTGATATGCGCGTAGCCGGCGAACACCTTGTCGATCGGTACGGCGAGGATCTTGGTGTCGGCGCCGGCTTCGTCGGTCATCGCGAGCATGCCGACCGGGCGGCAGCGGATCACCGCGCCGGGGATCAGCGGCAGCGGCATAACCACGAGTACATCGACCGGATCGCCGTCGCCGCACAGCGTGTTCGGCACATAGCCGTAGTTGCACGGGTAGCGCATCGGCGTGGACAGCACGCGGTCGACGAAGATCGCGCCGCTGGCCTTGTCCACTTCGTACTTCACCGGCTCCGCGTCCTTCGGAATTTCGATGACGACATTGATTTCGTTCGGCACGTCCCTACCGCTGGAAACGAGGTCGAGGCCCATGAGCGCTCCTTGAGGTTTTGCGCACCCGCGCGGATGGAAGACAAGCTGGCGCGAGGGTCGCGAAGGATACGCGAAACCATCGGCGTGCGCATGCGGCACACTGCCGCGTCGTCCGCGCAGAACTGCAAATTTACGCCGCATGAGCTAGGATTCGGGCGGAATTAACCGCAGCCGGGTATGGTCATCGGCAGCGCACCCGCGCCGCCGACGGAATCGCCAGTGGCCCCGCTGCCGATGATTGAAGTAGACAAGGCTGCGAACGCCAGTCGACCGGAAACAGGAACACCGTGCTTTCTCGAATCCGAATTGCTTGTGCGCTGGTCGCTGCTTGCACTGCCTTGCCCGGCCCGTCAGCCTGGGCGGCCATCCCGGCGTCCGAACGCGAGGCGCTGCTCGATTTCTATAACAATGCTGGCGGCGTCAACTGGATCTACCACCTCGGTTGGAACAGCGCGGCCGGTACCGAATGTGGTGGGGTAAGCGGCAATCCCAACCCCTGGCTCGGGCTGACCTGCGACAGCGCAAACAGTCACATCATCGGCGTCTATTTGCCGCAGAACCAGCTGATTGGCACTTTACCCAGTTCGCTGACGGCGCTGACGCAATTGCAGAGCTTCAATGTGGCCAACAACAACTATTGTGGCGGCAACGGCAGCGCGTGCAGTCTTGGCGGCAGCATTCCCGCGTTGAGTGGATTAACCCAGCTGCAGGCGTTCAGCATCGAGGGTAATACTTTCAGCGGGTCGATTCCGGCGTTGACCGGGCTGGTCAATCTGCAGGGTTTCGATGTCGGACAGAACAATCTCAGCGGCTCGATCCCGTCGCTTGCAGGGCTGACGAGTCTGCAGGGCTTCAACGCGTCCTCCAACCAGCTCAGCGGTGCGCTTCCGGCCCTTGCCGGACTTGCCAGTATTGAGGTTTTCGATGTGCACGACAACCAATTGTCGGGGACCATCCCGGCGCTAAGCGGCCTGAGCAATCTGCAGACCTTCTATGCGTTTGCCAATCATTTGAGCGGTAGCATTCCCGCGTTGAGCGGTTTGTCCAATCTGCAATTTTTCAATATCGGCGACAATCAACTTACCGGTTCGATTCCGGCAGTGCCCAATTCGAACAATCTTCTCCCCGGCGGCTCGACGCTGTGCGGTAATCCATTCACTGCAACGCCGGACACGAACTGGGATACCGCCACCGGCGCGACTCCGTGGTACAGCGCCTGCCCGCAGGCGATCAGTTCGATTAGTCTGGATCAGCATGGCTTGACCGGCTCGTGGTATCAACACAGCACCAGCGGTCAGGGTTTCGTGATCGAGGCATATCCGGATTTCGCCGGTGCCGGTCTCGGCGTAATGGGTGCAAGCTGGTACACGTACGATGTCACGGCGGCTGGCGGCCAGCGCTGGTACACGCTGCAAGGTGACGCGACCGCGGGCGGCGGCACGTATCCCCTCACGATCTATGCGACCACGGGCGGCAATTTCAACGCTGCGCCGCGCGTGAGCGCGAGCGCTGTCGGAACCGCAACGCTGCTGTTCGCCAGTTGCACCGACGCTTTGCTGACCTACAGTTTCAGCGATGGCAGCGGGCGCAGCGGTTTCATTCCGTTGACGCGGCTGGACGCGAATGTCACGTGTTCGCCCGCCGGCGACAGCGGTCCCGTATCGGACTTTCCGCTTTCCGGCGCGTGGTACAACCAGCCCACCAGCGGCCAGGGCTTTTTCTTCGACATCAATCCGACGCAGAACGTGCTGTTTGCAGGTTGGTATACTTATGCGCAAAATGGCGCGCAGATCGGCGGCGGTGCGAGCCAGCGCTGGTACACCTTGCAGAGCACGGCGTTCGCGCCGGGCACGACATCGATAAACAATGTGCCGATTTACTCGACCAGCGGCGGCACGTTCAACGTCGGCGGCGGCGTGACCACGACCCCGGTCGGCACGGCCAATATCAGCTTTGCCAGCTGCAGCGCAATGACTCTGACCTACACTTTCACCGCGGGCGCCAATCAGGGTCTTAGCGATACGATCAGCCTGCAACGAGTCGGTCCGGTTCCGGCGGGGTGCACGCTATGAGCAGGACGATTCGAGTTACCGGATTCCTGCTCGCGATGTTACTTGCGCCGCCGCTGCTGCGCGCGACTGCGACGGTCGCTCCGCATAGTCTGATTGCTGCGCGCATCGACGAGACTAGACGTGTAACCCTGCCGGGCAACGTGCGGCCGGAAGTCGCCCGCACCCGCGATCTCGGCGTGGTTGCCGACAGCCTGCCGATGAACCACATGCAATTGCTGCTGCGGCGCTCACCCGAGCAGGCGCAGGCACTGGAGCGGCTGATCGACGATCTGCACGACCCGCAATCGGCCGACTTTCATCAGTGGCTGACGGCCGCGCAATTCGGCAGGTCCTATGGCGCCGCGCCGGAGGACATCCGCACGATCAGTACCTGGCTGCAGGCGCGCGGTTTCCGTGTGAACCTGGTCTACGCGGGTGCGACGGTGATCGACTTTTCCGGCAGCGCGGGCGCCGTACGCAATGCGTTCCATACCGAGATCCACCGACTCGCCGCCGGCGGCGCACGCCATATCGCCAACACCAGCGATCCGCAGATTCCGGCGGCGCTGGCGCCGGCAATCAAGGGCATCGTGTCGCTGCACGATTTTCGCCCGCGCCCGCAGTTCAAACGCCGGCCGAAGTATACTTTTTCCGGCGGCAACGGTACCGATTACTTCGTGACTCCGACCGATCTTGCCACGATCTACAACTTCAATCCGGTATTCAGTCAGGGCATCACCGGTCAGGGCCAGACCATCGCCCTGGTCGAGGACACCGACATCTACAGCGCGCAGGACTGGAACGCGTTCCGCAACGCCCTCGGACTGTCCGGCTACACGGCAGGCAAGCTGTTGCAGCTGCATCCGGCGCCGAGCGGCGGCGCCAGCAATTGCGCGGATCCCGGCATCAATAGCGCCGACGTCGAGGCGATCCTCGACGCCGAGTGGGCCAGCGCCGCCGCGCCCGGCGCGACGATCGAACTGGCGGCCTGCGCGGACACCAACACCACCTTCGGCGGTCTGATCGCCGTGCAGAACCTGATCAACGGCAGTGCGGCGCCGCCGGCGATCATCAGCATGAGCTACGGCGAGTGCGAGGCCTACAACGGCGCGACTGCGAACGCGGCCTATGCCGCCGCATATCAGCAGGCGGTAGCGGAGGGCGTGTCGATCTTCGTCTCCGCGGGTGACGAAGGCGCGGCGGGCTGCGATCCGAACAACAACGGCGCCTACAACGGCATCGCCGTGAACGCGTTCGCCTCGACGCCCTACAACGTCGCCGTGGGCGGCACCGATTTCGCCGACACCTCGAGCAGTGCGAACAGCACGTATTGGAATGCCGCCAACTCGAGCGGCTATGGTTCGGCAAAGTCGTATATACCGGAAATTCCGTGGAATAATTCCTGCGCCGGTTCGATATTCCTGCACTACACCGGAAATAGCGTCGCCTATGGCAGCGCAGGCTTGTGCAATTCCAGCCTGGCGCAACAATATGCGATCGATGCCACCACGGGCGGCAGTGGCGGGCCGAGCAGTTGCGCCACCGGCTCGCCGACCTTCAACAGCAACAATCTGATCTCGGGTCCGGGTTCATGCCAGGGAACAGCCAAACCGTCCTGGCAAACCGGTGTAGTTGGCTTGGCGAATGATGGTGTGCGCGACCTGCCGGATGTTTCCCTGTTCGCCGCCAATGGTTTGTGGAGCCACGCCTACGTCGTCTGCTACAGCGATATCGCCAACAGCGGTCAATCATGCGCGGGCGTGCCCAGCGGTTGGCCGGCGTTCGGCGGCACGTCGTTCGCAGCCCCGATCATGGCCGGCGTCCAAGCCCTGATAAACCAGAAAGCCGGCGCACGCCAGGGCAATCCCAATTACGTCTATTACAAGCTCGCCGCCAATGAGTATGGCGGCAGCGGCAGCGCGAGTTGCAACTCGAGCAACGGCAACAACGTGAGCGCCACCTGCATCTTCTACGACGTGACCCAGGGCGATATCGTGGTCAATTGCTTCGGCTTCGATTGCTATGGCTACACCGGTAGTCGGACGACCGGTTTCTTTTATGGCGTACTCTCGACATCGAGCGCAACCAATTCGCCGGCCTTTTCCGCGACCACGGGCTGGGATTTTGCCACCGGCATCGGCACGGTGAACGTGACCAATCTGGTGAATGGCTGGAGCAGTCAGTGACGCGATCAGCGACCCGATAGAAACTTGCGATAGCCGCCGGCGACCAGCGCGGCGATATCAATGAGCAAGCCCGGCACCCAGATGCCGCGCGGATAGGCGAGATACGAACCGGTCCACTCGGGCCTGAACTTGTCCTTGTATCTGCGTACACCTTGGTAATTGTATAAACTGTTGCCGTAGCGGAAGGCGAGCGAGGCGAGGCGTTCGTTGATGCGCGCGTACTGGTTGTCGCCGACGCGCGACAGCGGCGCCATGCCGAGGCTGAAGGTCTTGTGACCCTGTGCCTGCGCCCACAGCATCACATTGGCGAACAGGAAGTCCATCGTGCTGCGCGGCGCGTCGCCGGCATGGCGCATGAGGTCGATGCTCACGCTGCCGTTCGGTCCGTAGGGCGGCACGATATTCAGAAATGCGATCAGCTCGCCGGCGCGACGCACCAGCGCGAGCGGGCCGTGATCGAGATATTCGGCATCGAAGCGGCCGAGCGAAAAGCCCTTTTCCGCCGAACCCTTGTAGGCCAGCCAGGTGTCGGAAACGTCCTTGACCTCGGCGAGCACGACCGAATCGTGCGGCGGATTGACGATCTCGAACGTGAGTTGCTCCTTGCCGGCACGGTTTACCGCCTGGCGCAGATCCTCCCAACGTTTTCCTATCAAGGAGAACTCGTCGAGTTTGATCTGTGCGAGTTCGCCGAGCTTGAACAGGTCGAAGCCGTGATCGTGATAATGCGATAGATCCGGTTCCAGCACCTCGTAGAAAATCGGCACGCGATCCTGTGCGTCGGCGAAGCGGCGGAAATCGAGGATCGCGCGGTCGATCGCCGCCTCGGGTCCGCATGGCGAACCGAGCGCGACGAGGCGGTTGCGGATGCTGCCGTAGGCGACGACCGTCTGATGATCGGCGGCCCAGAACAAATGCTTGTCGCGCATGAAGGTAAGGTGGGCGAATTCGCCGCCGCCGTGGTTGTCGTACAGCGCCTGCGCCTGTTGCAGTGCGCGCTTGTCGGGCAGCACGAGCGCAGGTCGCTTGACCGCGAAGAATTGCCAGATCAGATAGATCACGAGACCGATCAGCGCGGCGACGAGTCCGCGGCCGACACGCGAGGTGTGTTCGCCGAAACCGAAGTAGAACAGGTCGAAGGAGTCGTCGCCGAGCACCTGGGCCACGCCGATCGCGAAGAACACCAGCACGCAGATCGACAGGCCCGCGTACCAGCCAAGCGTGGTTGCCGAGGTGAGGGTCGTCGCGCGGCGCGTGAACACACGTTTGCGCGTGCGCAGCAGCACGGCCACCGCGAGCAGGAACAGCGCTTCGCCGAAATGCAGACCCTTGGTCACTGCGAGGCCCGCGCTGATCAGCAGCAGCCACATCGTCACGCGGTAGGCGACGCGCAGACGGCCGTCGATTCCGCGCGCGAGCCCGAGCAGCAGCACGCCGGTCAGGGTACTGAACCAGCTCGAGCCTTCGACGAAGATGATCGGCAGATGCGCGCGCACCAGTTCGATATGCTCGATCACCGACGGCATTGCCGCGGAGGCGAGCAACAGCGCGCCGGCACCGAACGTGAGTATCGCAAGCAGGCGCGTGCCCAGATCGGCGAGCAGCACTGCAGGCAGGCCGAGCAGACCGAACAGCGGATGGCTGCCGAGTCGCGTGCGCAGACGTCGGATCAGCGCGGAGTTCTGGGTGAACATCTCCGAGCCGACGTAGAGCCCGACGAGCAAGGGCAGCAGGTAGTAGGCGATGCGGAACAGCAGCAGGCCCGAAAGGATCACCGGTGGGTCGTAGCCGGCCTGCTTGAGTGCGATCAGGATCAGGCCGTCGAACACGCCGAGGCCGCCAGGCACCTGGCTGACCAGCCCGAGTACGGCCGCGCCGGCGAACGCGCCGAGTATCAGTCCGGGTTTGACATGCGCACCGGACAGATACATGCACGCCCACAGCGTGGCGGCGGCGAGCGTCCAGTCGAGCAGCGAGATCAGGGCGAGTTCGAGCTTCAGGCGCAGCGGCGGCAGGCCCAGATCATGTGGCAGCCAGCGCATCAGCGAGCGCCGCGTGGTCAGAAAAAAGTATAAAGGTAGATAAAGCGCGGCCGCGGTCAGCACCAGATACGCGACCGTGCGCTGCGCCGTGCCCGGGGTCAGCGGCAACGCGCCGGTGGCGAGGGTGAAGATCACCAGCAGGGAAAGGCCGAGCGGCAGCGACAGGGCCTGCATGCCGATCATCGCGGCCGCGCGCGGCAGGGTCACCTTGTGCGAGGTCAGCGCCATCAGGCGGATGCCCGCGCCCATCGCGCCGGAGAGATTGAGAATGTTGGCCAGACTGTTGGCGACGAAAGACAGGCGCAGGTAATCGCGCAGATGCAGGCCGAGTTTGAGCCAGCCGCCGATGGCGCCGTCGACGAAACCGGTGAATGCAACGCCGGCCAGGGCCAGGATCGCAATGCCGATCGCGGGCAGGGTCGGCACATCGAGCAGGGTGCGCTGGATTTCGGGCAAGTCGAATTGACTGCCGAGTTCGCGCCACAGCAGCCAGCCGGTAACCGCGAGAAACACCAGTGGCACGAGCAGGCGCAGGCGTGCAAGGACGCCGCGCGAATCAGGATGGTGTGGCGGGTTTCCGGAATCGGTCATGCGTGCGCTGGCGAGGTAATCCCACGCACATTATCGCAGGCATCGCAGTGTTGGTAGCCGTTCGCGCACAGATCGCCGGCGCCCGGTCCTGGCCCGGGGTTCAATCGTTCGCTGGCGGCGCCTCGTCGGCAACCGTTTTCGCCTGCGCATCGGCGTGCAGCTCGAACCACATCGCGTTGAGTATCGCGAAGCTGCAGGCCAGGCCGATGCCGAGGATCCAGCTGAAGTACCACATGCTAGTAGCCTCCGTGCGTGGAGCGGATGTGTTCGAGAGTGACACGGCCGCGCAAGACGCGATAAACCCAGCTGGTATAGGCGAGCACGACCGGCAGGAAAATCAGTGCCATTACCAGCATCAGTCCCAGCGTGCCCTTGCTCGACGAGGCATCCCACACGGTCAGGCTGCTGTTCGGATCGAGGCTCGACGGCATCAGGAATGGGAACAGGGCGAATCCGGCGGAGAGGATCGTGCCGGCACAGACGATGGCACTGGCGACAAATGCCAGGAAGTATCTTTTTTCCGAAACCAGGGCCGCTGCGCCGAGCGCGGCCACCAGGGCAAGCACTGGCGCGGCCCGGCAGGCCGGATGCGCCGCATAACCGGCAAACCAGTAACCTTGCACGGAAACTTGTTTGAGCAGCGGATTGGAGGGCCCGTCGCCGGCAATTGGCGATACGATTGTGTAACCCGGCAGGCCGAAGGCGAGCCATGCGCCCGCGCCGAGGTAGAGTACGACGAACGCGATCGCGGCGACGCATGCGATGCGTCCCGCGCGCGCGGCCAGCGAATCGTCGGCCTTCAACGCGGCGTAGGTCGCGCCGTGCAACAGCAGCATCGCGATGCTGATCAGACCCGACAGCAGGGCAAACGGGCTGAGCAGGCCGAAGAAGCCGCCTTCGTAGGTCATGCGCAGTTCCGCGTCGAAACGAAACGGCAGGCCGAGAAAAAGATTGCCGAACGCGACGCCGAATATCAGCATCGGCACCAGTCCTGACACGGTCAGCGCCCAATCCCAGGCGTTGCGCCAGCGCGGATCGGCGAGCTTGTTGCGATAGCCGAAGCCGACCGGACGCAGGATAAACGCGGCGAGCAGGAGGAACATCGCGATGTATAGACCCGAAAACGCCGCCGCGTAGACCAGTGGCCATGCCGCGAATACCGCGCCGCCGGCGAGGATGAACCAGACCTGGTTGCCTTCCCACACCGGCTCGACCGTTTCCAGCAGCACGCGGCGCTCGTCGTCGTTGCGCCCGAGCACGCGCAGCAGCGCGGCAATGCCAAGGTCGAAACCATCCATGATCGCGAACCCGATCAGCAGTACGCCGAGGATCAGCCACCAGACGATGCGCAGGATTTCGTATTCGCTCATGGCACACTCCGCTTTGCTTGGGTCACGGCGAATCGGCCGAGGGAGAAACGGCGGTATCCGGCCATAAACCCAATCCATCCGGCCCGCGCCGCGCATACTTGGTCATCAGGGTCGCATCGATAATCGCAAGCAAAGTATAAAAAACTACAAATCCAATAATGGAGAAAATCACCTGGCCAACGGAAATCGAGGAAACGCCGAGCGCGGTCGGCAGAACGCCGACTATCGCCCACGGCTGGCGACCGTATTCGGCGACGATCCAGCCAAGCTCCGCGGCGATCCAGGGCAACGGCAGACTCCACAGCGCCAGCTTCAAGTACCAGCGCTGCGCATCGAGCCTGCGCCTGGAGGCTAGCCAGAACGAATAACCGAACAAGGCAATGAAATACAGACCGCAGCCGACCATGAGGCGGAACGACCAAAACAACACGGGCACGTTCGGAATCGTGCTGGCGGCCGCGCGTTGCACATCAGCCTGGGTCGCCTGCGTTGGGTCGGCGAGGAATTGGCGCAGCAGCAGCGCGTAACCGAGATCGGCCTTGTGCGTGTCGAATGCGGCGCGCGCTTCGGCGTCGTTGCGATTGGCGCGCAGGCGCTGCATGGCGGCGTAGGCGATGCGCCCCGACTCGATGCGCTGCTCGGTATCGGCCACCAGTTCCTTGATTCCCGGCAGCACGCCGTCGAACGAGCGCGTGCCGATGATGCCCATGACCCAGGGAATATGGATCGCCAGATGCGTCGTGCGTTCGGCCACATCGGGAAAACCGAATGCGGTGAACGCGGCGGGCGCCGGCTCGGTGTCCCACATCGCCTCGATCGCCGCGAGTTTCATTTTCTGGTTCTCCGACACGGTATAGCCGGATTCGTCGCCGAGCACGACGACGCTGAGCGCCGAGGCGAGACCGAAGCTCGCCGCCACGGTCATCGAGCGCTTGGCGAATTCGATGTTACGGCCCTTGAGCAGGTACCAGGCGCTGATCGAGAGCACGAACATCGAGCCGAGCACGTAACCGGCGCTCACGGTGTGCACGAATTTCGACTGCGCGGTCGGGTTGAACATCACGGTCGAGAACGAGGTGACCTCCATGCGCATTGTGTCGAGATTGAATTCCGCACCGACCGGATTCTGCATCCAGGCATTGGCGATCAGGATCCACAGCGCGGACAAGCTGGTGCCGAGCGCCAGCAGCCAGGTGACGATCAGATGCTTGACCCGGCTCAGACGATCCCAGCCGAAGAAGAACAGACCGACGAAGGTGGCCTCGAGGAAGAACGCCATCAGGCCCTCGATCGCCAGCGGCGTGCCGAACACGTCGCCGACATAATGCGCGTAGTAGGCCCAGTTGGTGCCGAACTGGAATTCCATGGTAACGCCGGTGGCCACGCCCATGGCGAAGTTGATTCCGAACAGCACGCCCCAGAACTGGGTCATGCGTTTCCAGATTTCACGCCCGGTCATCACATAGACCGCTTCCATGATCGCCAGCAACCAGGACAGCCCCAGGGTCAGCGGCACGAACAGGAAGTGATACAGCGCAGTGAGCGCGAACTGCAGGCGCGACAGGGTGACGAGGTCGTTATCGATCATGGCTCGCCGTTCCGTGATTTTCGCCAGCAGGAACGGTGGCGGAGGTAAGCCGCGCACGCATCGCGGCAGGCGATGTATCCGCGCGCTGCTGCGGCGCGACGACGACGAAATAGAGCAGGGCCAGCAGGACGATTTTGGCGGCGATCAGCCAGGCAAAGTCGCGGCCGTAGCGCCGGCCCGCCGGCGAGCGGAACCAGGAACGCGCGGACGCGGGACGATCGGACTGCATCAGCAACCCTCGGCGACTTCTCGGTGCAGTGTACACCGCGCAAGGGCTGCGGAAATGCGGTGCGATGTCGCGCAGGCCCGCACAATACCGCCGCCGGCGGCAACGCCTCGGAAAACCGCGACTGCGACGTTCAGCGGATGCTAATTCAGCGACGCAAACGCGTCGCGCGTGAGATTTTCCGGCGTGCCGTCGGTGCAGGCCACATCGTCCTCGATGCGGATGCCGCCGAAGTGACGGAATTTGTCCACTTTGTCCCAATTGATACTTTTGCTTTCCGGTTTGGCCTTGAGTTCAGCCAGCAGCATGTCGATGAAATAGATCCCCGGTTCTATCGTCGTAACCATGCGCGGCTCAAGCGTGCGGGTCAGGCGCAGATACGGATGCCCGGCCGGCTTGGCGATCGTGTCGCCGGCCTCAGTCCTGGCAAAGCCGGCGACATCGTGCACCTGCAGCCCGATCATATGGCCCAGTCCATGCGGGAAAAACACGCTGGATACGCCGGACTCGACCGCGTTCTCGGCGCTCATGCGCACGAAATCCTGATCATTCAGGATTCCGGCGAGGATATGGTGCGCGTGGATATGCAGAGCGGCGTAGTCGGTGCCTTTTTGCACTTTTTCCACAAATCCACGCTGTGCTGTGTCGACCGCGTCGACGAGTTCCTGGAACTCGGGCGCCTGTCTGGCCGCATAGGTGCGCGTGATATCGGAGGCATAGCCGTGAAAACTCGCACCTGCGTCGATCAGGAACGAATCGGCATGCGCCGGCGGAGCGCGGTTCAACTCGGTGTAGTGCAGCACCGCGCCGTGCTGGTTGAGGGCGATGATATTGGAGTAGGGCAACTCGTTTTCGGTTTCGTGCACGGCGTTGAGATAGGCCGTGTTGATGTCGTATTCGGACTTGCCCGCGCGGAACGCCTCTTCGGCCGCGCGATGCGCGCGCGCACCCAGGCGCGAGGCGACGCGCATCATCGCCAGCTCGTAGTCGGTCTTGTAGGCGCGGTGATAGTGCAGGTAGTTGACTACCACGGGTGGATTGTTCGCTTCGCACACACCAAGCGCGGCGTTGTCTTCGCCAATGACCGCGCAATGCGCCGTGTTCCCGGGCAGATACGCAAGCGCTTCTTCAGGTTTGCGGATGATCGCGATATCGAAATGCTCGACCCAGTAGCCGGCCGGCGCATCGGGCACGACATGCCAGTAATCGTGTGGCTGCAGATAGACGAGTTTGGGTTTGCTTCCGGGCGTATAAACCAGCCACGAACCAGGCGCCTTGGTCACCGGCAGCCATGCCTTGAACTGCGGACTCACGGCGAACGGGTACGGCCGGTCATCGAGAAACTGGTAGCGCGCAGCGCCCGCCGCGACGACCAGATGATCGAAGCCGCCGCGCGCGAGCGCTGTGTCGGTGCGCTGCTTCAAAGTGGCGAGATGATCCGGGTAGAGTTGGGCGAGAAGATCGGACATGGCGGCTTGGGCAAATCGTGGAAACCCATTGTGCCGCAAAACGCCCACGCTGCGGATGCTTTGCGGGCTGGAGGACCTCGGCGGATCGCTTGGCAATCCGCCGTATTGCCGTAACCGTCAGCTTTGCGGTTGCCAGCTGATGGTCAGATAACCCGAACGCCCCGGCGTGTTGTAGCCGTGCACCAGCGCGTAGTCGCGATCGAACAGGTTTTCCAGACGCGCGCCGAGCTTCCACGACCGATTCAAGTCGTAATTCGCGCGCAGGTTGACCAAGGTATAGCCGCCGAGCATTACATCGCCGGTATCGGCGCTGCGTCCGCTCGCGGCAAATTCGATGCCAGCATGCGAGCGTTCGCCCAGACTCGCTTCGAGCAGGCTGGAAAACTTCTGTTTCGGCCGGCGCAGCAATTGCGTGCCGGTATCGCGGTCGCGCGGATTCTGCAGGGTCAAAGCATTGGTCCACGACCAAGTGGTGTTGTGCCAGACGTTGTTGACCTCGACGCCGTCGATTGCCGCATGGTCGATATTGATCGCCTGGAACAGGCTGCCACCGGAGAAGTCGATCAGGTCGTGGACACGTGTCGTGAATGCGTGCGCGTCGAGATGGTTGGCTTCGTCGATGCGCCAGTCCAGTCCGATTTCGCCGCTGCGCGAGCGCTCCGGATCGAGCAACGGATTGCCTGCGTAATAGCCGCCATAGCCCGGCGAGTACAACTCGTTCAAGGTCGGCGCACGGAACGCGGAGCCGTAACTTGCGGTGAGGCGCAGATCGTCGGCTAACCGGTAGCCACCAGCGATCGATCCAGAGAATGCGTTGCCGAAAGTGCTGTAGTGGTCGTAGCGGCCGGACAGCTCGCTGTCGAACGCGCCGTCCGCGACGCGCCAGCCGGCGAACACACCGGTGTTGTCGCGCGACACATCGTATGGCGCGCCAAAGCCGGAGTCATCGACGCTGACGCCGCGGTCGTGGTTGAAATCGATGCCGGCTACCAGATGCTGGGTGGCGGACAGGGTGAGGTCGTTGGTCCAGGACAGTTGTTCGCGCGTGGAGCGGAATGCGTCGAGGAACGCGGGCGTCACGATATCCTCGCGCGAACTGCCGACCGACAGACGCTGCGACCAGCTGCTGGTCAGAGGGCCTTCGAGGTTGGCGCCGATCGCCTGATCCAG
>JAYTQX010000261.1:0-10957 GCA_043746455.1 Pseudomonadota bacterium | reverse complement strand
CGAAAACAGCGCATTGCCGAGCCACGCCGTATTCGATGCGCCGCCCGGGTCGGCCGGTGCGGTAATCGCCATCGTGCGAACGCCGATCAAACCGATCATTTCCACGAGCATGGCCACGGCGACCATGATGCCAACCGGCAGATAGCGGATAAAGCCTTCGCGCAGCGGCTCGGACTTGATATCGAGCATCATCACCACGAACAGGAACAGGACCATCACCGCGCCGACATAGACCAGCACCAGCGCGATGGCGAGGAACTCCGCCTGCAGCAATAGCCACAGCGCGGCACTGGTGAAAAATGTGAGCACGAGAAACAACGCCGCATGCACGGAGTTCTTCACACTGATCACGGCCAGCGCCGAAGCTACGAGCACGAAAGCAAAAGCATAGAACAGAATCAGATCAAAGCTCATGGATTTATCACAAAAGACAGCGGAAAAAAGATTCACCACAAAGTACACAAAGGACACGAGGGAAAAGCAAAGGTTAAATTACTATTCGTTTGATACCGTCGCGCAAGTGAACGTTATTGAAGTTGATCAAATACCCCAGTCGTTTCCGACTCAATTTCAGATATGTCATCAGTTGTGCTCGATGAATCGGCAACAGCGATTCGGATGCTTTCAATTCCACGACCACACAATTGCCGACCACAAAATCAAGCCGCAAGCCAGAATCCAGCAACTCGCCGCGATAGTGCAGCGCAAATACCTGTTGCCGTTTATATGCAATGTTCCGATTGTTTAGCTCCTTTTCGAGGCAAGCTTCATAAATCGACTCCAACAACCCGGGCCCCAATTCGGTATGCACTGCAAACGCCGCATCCAGCACTGCCTTGCCTATCGCTTCGGTCTCCATATCGATTGATGTTGTCATCATGCAATCCTTAGCTTTTCCTTCGCGTCCTTGGTGTCCTTCGTGGTAAATCTTTGCGCTTTAATCGAGCCTCACCGATACGCCGCGTCTTGCGTGCGCGCCGCGGCGATCTCTTTCTCGAAACGGTCGCCGATCGCGAGCAGTTGCGTTTTGTTGACGATGTTCTCGCCGCGCTTCTCGAAGTGATATTCGTGGATATTCGTCTCGACGATCGAATCGACCGGGCAGCTTTCCTCGCAGAAACCGCAGTAGATGCATTTGAACAGGTCGATGTCGTAGCGCGTGGTACGACGCGTGCCATCGGCGCGCTGCTCGGAATCGATCGTGATCGCGAGCGCCGGGCATACCGCCTCGCACAGCTTGCAGGCGATGCAGCGCTCCTCGCCGTTCGGATAGCGGCGCAGCGCATGCAGGCCGCGGAAACGGTTCGACTGCGGAATCTTTTCCATCGGGTAACGCATCGTGTACTTGGGCTTCCACATGTACTTCATGGTGAGGCCCAAGCCCTTGAAAAGCTCGATGAGCATGAGACTTTTGAAATAACGCGTAACGGTACTCATGACATCGTTCTCATCAAGTCAGCTGATCCGGCGTGCTGATCACGCCGAAATACACGAAACAGCCCGCGACCAGAATCCAGACGATCGCGATCGGAATGAAGACTTTCCAACCCAGGCGCATGATCTGGTCGTAGCGATAGCGCGGGAACGCGGCGCGGAACCAGAGATAGAAAAACGCGAAGATGAAAGCCTTGGCGAACAGCCAGACCCAGCTTCCAGTCCATATCCAGTCCACCCAAGGGCTCACCTGCGCTGTAATCAGACCGTTCAGCGGACTGAGCCAGCCGCCCATGAACAGCGTGGCAGCGAGGAACGAAATCAGGATCATGTTCGCGTATTCGGTGAGGAAGAACACCGCGAACGGCGCACCGGAATATTCGACGTGGAAGCCGGCGACAATTTCCGATTCGCCTTCGGCCACGTCGAACGGCGCGCGGTTGGTCTCGGCCACACCGGAGACGAAATAGATCACGAACAGCGGCAGCAGCGGCAGCCAGAACCAGCTGAACATGCCGTAGTGACCCGATTGCGCGCGCACGATGTCGGACAGATTCAAACTACCCGCACAGATCAGCACGCCGACCAAGGCCATGCCCATCGCGATCTCATAGCTCACAACCTGCGCGGCCGAGCGCATCGCGCCGAGGAATGCGTATTTCGAATTCGATGCCCAGCCGGCGAGGATGATGCCGTAGACGCCCATCGAGGTCATCGCCAGCAGATAAAGCAATCCCGCATTCACGTTGGCGAGCACGACTTTGTCATCGAATGGAATCACCGCCCATGCAGCGAAGGCCGGCACGAGCGCGATCAGCGGTGCGATGACGAACAGGAAGCGGCTCGATTGCCGGGGAATCAGAAACTCCTTCAGCAGCAGTTTGAACACGTCGGCAAAGGTCTGCAGAAGACCTGCGGGCCCCACGCTGTTCGGGCCTATGCGCACATGCATCCAGCCGAGTACCTTGCGCTCCCACCACACGTAAAGAGCAACGCCGAGAATCACGGGCACGGCGATCGCGAGGATGCAGAGCACGAGCCAGATCAGCAATCCAATGGTGCCGAAGCCGAGCAGCCAGCTGTGAAATCCTGCTATCACGCTCAGGCCCTCGCCACTGTGAGGGCCGCGCCGTCCGGCGGCAAGAAACTGGTTTCGGACCAGCCGGCTTCGACCCAGGCAGCGCCACGCGGCACTTGACGGGTGATGACCACCGCAAGGGTCGCCTCGACGCCACCGGCGCTCACCTTGGCTTTCACATCCTGCGCGAGGCCGAGAGCGAGTGCGTCTTCGGGGTGCAAGCCGACCGCCGCATGCCCTGTCAGCGGGTGCGATTGCAGCGACGGGCAACGACGCAGCACCGCATCGGCGCGATAAATCGAAACCGTCGCAATGCGCTGCAGGCCGGAAGCCGGCGCGGCTACCGCGTCCACTTTTCCGGTTTGTTGTTTGGTATATTTTGCAGCAACCGCTTCGGCAATCGCGCTGCGCACTTCGCCGATATCGGTGGCGTCGAATCCGGCCAGACCAAGTTGCGCACCGAGTGCGCGCAGGACGCGCCAGCCGGGACGTGCATCGCCAGGCAACTTGGCGCCTGCCGCCACGGTCTGCACCGTGCCGTCGACATTGACATAAGTGCCATCGATTTCCGGCGGCAAGCCGATCGGCAGCACTGCATGCGCCGTGCGCTTCACTCCTGCGCAGGCGTATGCGCCGATGTAGACGCCGAAGGCGGCGTTACTGCGCGCCTTGTCGTACGCGGCAGGTGCGCTCGTATCCTGCGAGCCGCAGTGATAGGTAATCAATGTCTTCGGTGGCCGCACCAGTATCGCAGCCGTATCGCTGCCGCTCACCCGCGGCAGCGCGCCCACGCGCGCCAGACCGACGGCGTTTGCGCCGCTTGCGACTTCGTTGAACGCAGTATTGGTCGCCTGTGCGATATAACTCGCCAGCGCGCGCAATGAAGACGCCTGCGCGTGACCGACGGCATAGTCGCCGAACACGAGCACCGACGAAGGTGCGGCGCGCAGCGCTTTCACCGTGGTGCGGTGTGCGTCGGTGACGGCAGCTTTGGCGATGATGTCCGCGATTCGAGGGCTGAGGGCTGAAGGCTGAGGGCTGCCTTCGCCCGCTGCTGCCGCGAGCGCGGCAAGTTCGGCGGCAAACTGGTTCGGCAGCACGATGAACTTGCCCGCGACATCGAAGTTGAAGTCGTGGTCGAGCGGATTGACTGCGTATACTTTTGCCCCCTTCTTGAACGCCTTGCGAATGCGATGGCCAAGCAGCGGCTGATCGTGGCGCGGATTGCTGCCGACCAGCAGGATTGCGTTGGCCTTCTCCACCTGCGCGAGCGGCAACTCAAAGATCGCGCCGGCCGCGCCATCGGTGAAATCGATGGTGCGCAGGCGGTGATCGATGCTGTCGCTGCCGAGACCGCGCACGATCTTCGCCAGCAAATAGCCTTCCTCGCACGAGGCGAGCGGCGCGACCAGCGCCCCGATGTCGGTGCCGTTCCTCTTCAGACCGTCGGTGACAAAGGCAATCGCCTCTTCCCACGTCGTTTCGGCGAGCGTGCCGTTCTTGCGGATCATCGGCTTGGTTGCACGGTCGGCCGCGTACAAGCCCTGATGAGAGTAGCGGTCGCGATCCGAAAGCCAGCACTCGTTGATCGCCTCGTTGTCGCGCGGCACGCTGCGCAACACTTCGCCGCGGCGCGTGTGCAGCCACAGATTCGAACCGAGCGCGTCGTGATAGCCGATCGACTCGCGAGCAATCAGTTCCCAGGCACGCGCCTTGAAGCGGAAGACCTTGTTGGTCAACGCGCCGACCGGGCAGACGTCGATGATGTTGCCGCCGAGTTCGCTGTCGATGGTCTTGCCGATATAGGTGCCGATCTCGAGATTCTCGCCGCGGCCCATGCCGCCGAGTTCGGGGCTGCCGGCGATTTCGGTCATGAAACGCACGCAGCGCGTGCACTGGATGCAGCGCGTCATCTCGGTTTCGATCAGCGGACCGAGATCCTCGTCCGGCACCACGCGCTTGCGCTCGACGAAACGCGACACCGAACGACCGTAGCCGACCGACAGATCCTGCAATTCGCACTCGCCGCCCTGATCGCAGATCGGACAATCGAGCGGATGGTTGATCAGCAGGAATTCCATCACGTTGCGCTGCGCCGACAACGCGCGCTGCGATTGCGTATAGATTTTCATGCCCTCGACGACCGGCGTGGCGCACGCGGGCTGCGGCTTCGGCATCGCCTTGCCGCCCATTTCGGTTTCGACCATGCACATGCGGCAGTTGGCCGCGATCGGCAATTTCTCGTGATAGCAGAAACGCGGAATCGGAATGCCCGCCTTGTCGGCCGCGGCGATGATCATCGAATTCTTCGGCACCTGCATGGCTTTGCCGTCGATTTCGATGTTCACGAGGTCGCTCCTGATTGAATCAGGCGCCGCGGCGGGAGCGGTCGGTTGCGCGCTCATGCGCCGGCTCCCAAGAGCGGGAGTGGAAAGTAGGTAGTCGGGAGTTGGGAAATGCGATTTTGCTCTTCCGACTTCCCACTTCCTACTTCCGACTTGCAAGTCAAATTGAGCGACATCGGGTTCACGCCGCAACCTCCAATACCGCATCAACAATCGAGCGCTTGTTCGCGACGTAATATTCGAACTCGTTCCAGTAGTGGCGCAGGAAACCCTGCACCGGCCATGCGGCCGCTTCGCCGAACGCGCAGATCGTGTGGCCTTCGATCTGGCCCGCGGCCTGCTTCAGCATCTGTACGTCGTCCATCGTCGCGTGGCCGTCGACGATGCGCGTGAGCACGCGATACATCCAACCGGTGCCTTCGCGGCAGGGCGTGCACTGGCCGCAGGATTCGGCATAGTAAAAGCGCGCGATGCGCTGACAGGCGCGCACCATGCACGTCGTCTCGTCCATCACGATCACCGCGCCAGAACCCAGACCCGAACCCGCTTTCTGCAGGGCGTCGTAATCCATCGTCAGGCCGAGCATGGTGTCGCCCGGCAACACCGGCATCGACGAGCCGCCTGGAATCACCGCTTTCAATTTGCGTCCACCGCGCACGCCGCCGGCCATTTCCAGCAAGTCCTTGAACGGCGTGCCGAGCTTGATTTCGTAGTTGCCCGGCTTGCTGACGTGCCCGGAAACGGAAAAGATCTTGGGGCCGCCGTTGTTCGGCTTGCCCTGCTGCAGGAACCACTCCGCGCCCTTGCGCATGATCGCCGGTACCGAGGCATAGGTTTCGGTGTTGTTGATCGTGGTCGGTTTGCCGTACAGGCCGAAGCCGGCCGGGAACGGCGGCTTGAAGCGCGGCAGCCCCTTCTTGCCCTCAAGCGATTCCATCATCGCGGTTTCTTCGCCGCAGATGTAGGCGCCGGCGCCGAGCGCGGTATGAATATCCACATCGACGCCGCTACCCAAAATATTCCTGCCGAGCAAGCCGGCGGCGTAGGCTTCCTCCAATGCGGATTCGCAATGCTCGAACGGCTCGTGGTGAAACTCACCGCGCAGATAGTTGTAGGCGACGCTCGATCCGGTCGCGTAGCAGGCGATCGCCAGACCCTCGATCACCGCATGCGGGTTGAAGCGCAGGATATCGCGGTCCTTGCAGGTGCCCGGCTCGGATTCGTCCGAGTTGCACAAAATATACTTCTGCATCGTGCCTTTCGGCATAAACGACCACTTCAAGCCAGTCGGAAATCCGGCGCCGCCGCGGCCGCGCAGCGAACTCTTTTTCAGCTCGTCGACGATCGTCGCCGGATCGGGCTTCTCGGCAAGAATCTTTTTCCACGCCTGATAGCCGTCGGCTTGCAGATAGCTGTCCATCGACCAGGGCTGATCGAAGTGCAGCGTCGTATAGACGACTTGATGTTCCTGCGGTGCGGGGCCAAACGCCATAACCTGATCCAGTAACTAAATCCAGAACATCCTTCACTTTCGTCATTCCCGCGAAAGCGGGAATCCATTTTTGCTTTTACAACGGAAAGCAAGGTCAAGATGGATTGACCAGCTTCGCTGTTGTAAAGCGTTTCCGCTTTCGGGGGAATGACGGTTTTTTCTGCCTACTTCATTTCTACTTCAATTCATCCAGTATCTGGTCGACGCTCTGCGGCGTCAGGTGTTCGTGATAATGCCCGTTGACGACCATCATCGGCGCGCCGCAGCACGCGGCGAGACACTCTTCTTCCTGCTTGAGATAGACGCGGCCATCGGCGGTGCTTTCGCCAACCTTGATGCCAAGCTTTTTCTCGCAATGCCGAAGGATGTCTTCGCCGCCGTTGAGCCAGCACGAGATATTTGTACACACCGCGATATTGTTGCGGCCGACTGGCTTGGTCTCGAACATCGAGTAGAAAGTCGCGACCTCGTAGGCCCAGATCGCAGGCAGGTCGAGATATTTCGCCACTGCCGCGATAAGCTCGTCAGTGAGATAACCACCGTTCTGTTCCTGCGCGGCGAACAACGACTGGATCAGCGCCGAGCGCTTGCGATCCGATGGGAACTTCGACACCCAGTGATCGATATGCTCGCGCGTGCGCGCGTTGAGCACGACGAGCGGATCGACGTGCTTCACTTCGGCGTAGTGACCAGTCGCCTTCACAAGCGAGAACCTCCACTACTCGTCATTCCAGCGAAAGCTGGAATCCAGCTTTTCGCTTGCAAGAAGAGCAAAGCTGGATCCCAGCTTTCGCTGGGATGACCAGAATAAAACCTCGACCAAGAATCGAGCGCTTTCATCGATCGACCTCCCCAAACACGAGGTCGTACGTGCCGATCATCGCCACCACGTCGGGCAACATGTGACCGCGCACGATCGCATCCATCGACGACAGATGGGCGAACCCCGGCGCGCGCAATTTCACCCGGAACGGCTTGTTCGCACCGTCGGAAATCAGATAACAACCGAACTCGCCCTTCGGCGCCTCGACCGGGAAGTAGGTCTCGCCGGCCGGCACGCTGTAGCCTTCGGTGAACAGTTTGAAGTGATGAATCAACGCCTCCATGTCGTCCTTCATCTCCTCGCGGCGCGGCGGCGAGACCTTGAAGTTGCGCAGGATCACCTCGCCCGGATTCGCCTTCAGCCACTTCACGCATTGCTGGACGATGCGGTTGGACTGGCGCATTTCCTCGACGCGCACGAGGTAGCGGTCGTAGCAATCGCCCTTGACGCCGACCGGAATATCGAAATCCATCTTCGCGTACATCGCATACGGCTGCTTCTTGCGCAGGTCCCACTCGACGCCGGAACCGCGCAACATCGCACCGGTCATGCCCCAGGCCAGCGCCTGCTCCGGCGGGATGACGCCGATGCCGACCGTGCGCTGCTTCCAGATGCGGTTGTCGGTCAACAGAGTTTCGTACTCGTCGACCTTGCCGGGAAAATCAGCGGTGAACGCTTCGAGAAAATCGAGCATCGAACCTTCGCGCCAGGCATTGCGCGTTTTCAGATCGTTGCCCTTGTGCCAGCGCGATTCCTTGTACTGCGGCATGCGATCGGGCAGATCGCGATAAACGCCGCCCGGACGATAGTAGGTCGCGTGCATACGCGCGCCCGAGACCGCCTCGTAGCAATCCATTAATTCCTCGCGCTCGCGAAACGCGTAGAGGAACACCGCCATCGCACCCAGATCGAGCGCATTGGAGCCGATCCACATCAGGTGATTGAGGATGCGGGTGATCTCGTCGAACATCGTGCGGATGTATTGCGCGCGCTCCGGCGCTTCGATGCCGAGCAATTTCTCGATCGCGCCCACGTAGGCGTGCTCGTTGCACATCATCGACACGTAGTCGAGCCGATCCATATAGCCGATCGACTGGTTGAACGGCTTGGATTCGGCGAGTTTCTCGGTACCACGATGCAGCAGGCCGACATGCGGATCGGCGCGCTGGATCACTTCGCCGTCGAGCTCGAGCACGAGGCGCAGCACGCCGTGCGCGGCCGGATGCTGCGGGCCGAAGTTGATCGTGTAGTTCTTGATTTCCTGCATGTCTAATTCGTCGATGTCTTTGATCGAAAAGCAAACATCTATTCGCCGCAAAAGAGCGCAAAAGACGCGAAAAAAGCTGAGCATTCTTACTTTCTTTCCTTCGCGTCTTTCGCGTCTTTCGCGGCGAACTGCTTACGCATTGATCACGCCTCTATTATTTTGCAACATTCAGATTCTTTTCCGCCTGCGCCTGGTCGTAGCGCGAATCGTTGCGAACGGTGCGCGGCACCAGCACGCGCGGCTCGACCGAGGTCACCGGCTCGTAGATCACGCGTTTCAGCGTTTCGTCGTAGCGTACTTCGACGTTGCCGATCAGCGGGAAATCCTTGCGGAACGGGTGGCCGACGAATCCGTAGTCAGTGAGGATGCGACGCAGATCCGGATGGCCCTCGAACACGATGCCGAACAGGTCGAACGCCTCGCGCTCGAACCAGTTAGCGCCGGGCCACAGTTCGGTCAGCGACGGCACCACGGGCAGCGCGTCGTCCTGCGCGTGACAGCGGATGCGCACGCGCTGGTTGTTCTTGATCGAGAGCAAATGCGCGACCGCGACGAAACGCTTATGTCCGCCCGCGCCGACCATTGGACGGTTGGACCACTGGAACCGCCCCGGTCCCTCGCCTTCCACGCCGCGCGAGAAGCCGGTCGCCGAGACATCGGTCGTGTCCCACTCGACCTGGCCGTAGCTCAGGTAGTCCACACCGCTGACATCGACCAGCAGTTCGAAATGAAACTCATCGCTGTCGCGCAGCGCACGCGCCACGGCGAGCCAATTCTCCGGCAGGACTTCGACCGTGGTTTCGCCCAGCGCCTCGCTGACGGCGACGATCTTGTCGCCGAGCTGCGCGCCGATTTTTTGCGCCAGACTTGTCACCGCGGGGTCGGTCATATGGCTGAGCGCGCGATCGTGTTTGGCGGCAGCTTGTTCTTGCCGATGGTGTCGTTGCGGCGAATCTTCTTCTGCAATTGCAGAATGCCATAGACCAGCGCTTCGGCAGTCGGCGGGCAACCCGGCACATAGATGTCGACCGGCACGATGCGGTCGCAGCCGCGCACCACCGCATAGGAATAGTGATAGTAGCCGCCGCCGTTGGCGCAGGAGCCCATCGAGATCACCCATTTCGGATCGGGCATCTGGTCATAGACGCGGCGCAGCGCCGGCGCCATCTTGTTGACCAGCGTGCCGGCGACGATCATCACATCGGATTGGCGCGGACTCGGCCGGAAGACAACGCCGTAGCGGTCCAGATCGATTCGCGCCGCGCCCGCATGCATCATCTCGACCGCGCAGCAGGCAAGGCCGAAGGTCATCGGCCACATCGAGCCGGTGCGCGCCCAGTTGATCAGGCTGTCGAGCGACGCGGTGACAAAGCCGCGTTCGAGCAACGGATTGTCGGCACCCGGACGCAGGATATCCTCGACGGGTCCGGTCGGCACCGGATTGTGGAACAGGTTCTTGGTGACGGTGGTGTCGGTCACTCCCATTCGAGCGCCCCCGGCATGGATGCCATCGAAAACCATTCGTCGCGCGCAGCGCGACAAACGCTCCCCTCCCCCGGCTGCGGGGGAGGGCAAAGGGTGGGGGAAAGGGCGCGCATCGCTCCACGCGCGGACATCATCATTCCCATTCGAGCGCGCCCTTCTTCCAGCAGTATACAAATCCCAAAAGCAGCAGGGCGAGGAACATCGCCATCTCGACCAGCGCGACGATGCCGATCTGCTTGAACACCACGGCCCACGGAAACAGGAACGCGATTTCCAGATCGAAAATGATGAACAGGATCGCGATCAGGTAGTAGCGCACATCGAACGGCAGGTGCGCGTCTTCGAATGCCTCGAATCCACACTCGTAGGCCTCAGCCTTGTCCCGGTTCGTGCTGCGCGGACCCAGAACTGCGCCAATGGCAAGCAGCGCGACGCCAATCCCGCCGGCGACGATGAGGAACAACAGGATCGGCAGATATTCAGCGAGCACTGGCGGCCTCCGCGCCTCCTTGACGCAGCAGCGGCCGTGCATTGGCACGGCCATTGGAAACACAGGTGCCGCGAGACGATCTGCGGCGCAGATAAACGACGGCTTGCATGGACCGCTACATGATACGGCCCCGCATTGCCGCTTGCCAACGGTTGCGCAACGCAGCAACCTGTGCCAGACGCCAACCGCTGCTTCGTGCCGCCGCAATCCCGACAATGGCACACTGGCGCTGCGCGGTTGCGGGCCGCCACAGCGCGTCGCTACCCTGCATGCATTCAAACAAACGAGGGAATCGCCGATGTCGCGCCGCAAACTGGTTGCCGGAAACTGGAAGATGCACGGCTCGCGCGCGTTCGCCCGCGAACTGGTCGATGCAATTGCCGCCGGCCGCAGCAACGCCGCGGATGTCGAAATCGGCATTTTCCCGCCGGCGATCCTGCTCGCTGACCTAACTGCGCAATACGTGCGGACCGGGCTGATCTTTGGCGCCCAGGACGTCAGCGAGCACGCGCAGGGCGCGTATACCGGCGAAATCGCCGCGAG
>JAYTQX010000260.1:0-10395 GCA_043746455.1 Pseudomonadota bacterium | reverse complement strand
GAGCACGCGTTCGAGCAACTCGATTGCGTCGCGGTCGAGTTGCGCACGAGTTTCTTCAACCGCCAGAGCCGGCGCGCGATCGAACGCCTCGGTGCTAAGCTCGACGGCATCCTGCGCAACCACATGCGCCATCCCGACGGCACAATGCGCGACAGCTGCGTCTACAGCATTATCGCGGGCGAATGGCCGGCGGTGAGGGCGAACCTCGGCTGGCTGCTCGCGCAGCCGCGAAACACAGACTGAAAACAACGCGACGCAACCCTGCCGTCCACCCTTCGATACCTCAGAGCCTGCCCCGGACTCGATCCGGGGTGAACGGAACCCAGGCCGCGCAATTCGAATCTATCTGACCTCGATCACCGCCAGCCCCTGCGGCGGCAACGCCACGCTCAGCGTGCCGCCCTTGATCGCGACGTTCTCGGGAGCGGGCAGCTGCGCTGCTTCACGCAGGGTCTTGATCTGCGCCATGGTTGGATAGACCGGCGAGCCCATCTTCGCGTAGGCGCCGCGCAGGTCGCCGTGCTCGCCGTCGACGCGCGCGATCTGCGCTGACTGCGCTTTCGTATTTGCGAATTTTAGCGTCACTGTGATCGGCGCATTTCTGGCCTTGTCGGCCTTGTCGGCATCCTGTTGCAAACCCGACGGCGCATAGTTCCAGACGGCGACTACGAGCGTACCGTCGGTCTTGCGCGTCGCCAGCACCTGATCGGATTTGACCGCGATGCGCTGATCGCCAAGACCGTGCAGCACTTTGAACACGTTGTAGGCCGGCTTGGGCAGATCACTCGCGCCGATCAATCCGAACCCGCCGTATAGCGGCTTCTTGACGATGCCTTGTTCTTCGAACACGTCGGAGAACGACCAGTACGACATCATGTCGACCAGGCCATCGCATTGACTGATGGTGCCAGCCATCCACGGGCCCATATAGGTCGAGTCGGTCACCTGTGGCGTGTTGTCGTACGCCGCATTGAACTCGCTCCAGATCAGCGGCGTGTTCGGCGCGCCGGACGCCTTGATCTCCTCGTGCACTTTCTTCACCGCGCGGCACACCATCTTGTCGCGCGGAATGGCCTCGTTCGTGCCGAACACGTTGTCGGCGGTATCATTGCCATACACATGCGTCGAAGCGAAATCGAACGGAATCTTGTTGTCCCGGCAATGCTTGATGAACTCGCCGACCCACGCCGCCTGCGCGGTCGACGGACCACCGACGCGCAGACGCTTGTCGACGGCCTTGAGCGCGAGCGCGGTGTGATCGTAAAGCTCCCAATAGGTTTTCTGGAACGGATTGCCGCCCCAGAAACCGATGTTCGGCTCGTTCCACACTTCGAAGTACCAGGAACCAACTTCCTCGATGCCGTAGCGTTCGATCAGATGCCTGGCGAACGCAGCCATGAACGCATCCCACTTCGCGTAATCCTTGGGCGGGGAGATATTCGGGCGATACCAGAACGCATGCGGAAACTCCGTCGCCGCGAGTTTCTTCGGCATGAAGCCAAGTTCGATGAACGGTTTTACGCCACGCGTCAGCAGACCGTCATAGATCTGATCGACATAGGACCAGTTGTAGATCGCATTGCCCTGCGCGTCCTCGTCGTAAACGCCGTTCTCGTCGTGAAAAATCGCGTGAAAACGAATGTATTTGAGATCGGTCGCCTGCTTGACCTCGACCAGATCCTGGCGATACGCATCGCGCAATGCGAGATTCGCGCGACCCGAGCCGAACATCTGCTCCCAGAAATGCGGGAACGGATGCGCCGGCGCAGCGGCGTCGATGACAATGTCTTGTGCGCGGACCGACGTCGCGGCGACGCCGGCCAACAAAATCAAGACAAGCTTGGTCAATTTCATCGTAGTCTCTTCCAGGTTTCGGGCCGCGCCCGCTCGAAGTGCAGCGCATGATCGCGGTGAACAAGCCGCAAACGCAAGCGCTTCCTGTGCCGGGGTAGTCATGGTCACGGCCGATCGGTCATGATCCCGCGTCAGAACCTGGAGATCGCCTTTGTCAGCCTCGCCTTCCGCCCCGGCGCTGGGTCGCGCCGCGGCCATCGCCACCTGCGTCGCTTCGACCATCTTCGGTGCGCTCGCCGGCGGCGTGTTGTGGTGTTTCGTCTCCATATCGACACGCCATGACACCGGCTTTCTGATCCTTCCAATCGGCATCGCGCTGGGCTTGTTCATGCGCTGGCAGGGCTACGCACGCCATGTAGCAATATCGTGCGCGGCTTTGGCGACGCTCTTCGCCTTCACTTACGCGGAATATCTGTTCGCCGTGGTGCGTATCGCGCAGACGCTCGGGCTGCCCATGCGCGAGACCTTGTTCAAGGCGGGCGTTGCGCTGACCGCGGATATCGCATGGGGCAACCTGCACGCGCGCGACGGGGTGCTGCTTGCGCTCGCGGTCTTGCTCAGCGGGGGCGCGGCCTCGTTGCGTTCGGCGCGTCGGCCTTGACGCGCAAGTCGCACACGCGCAGGGCGCGCTACTTGCCTCGTGGATTGTGCCGTCGAAATTCTTCGACCGGCAGACCGCCGATGCCCCAGTTTTCCATCGGCACTTCGTCTATCGTCACCACGGTGGTCGCCGGATTCTTGTCGAGCACGCGCACGAGCAGATCGGTGACGCCCTTGATCAATTCGGCCTTCTGCGCTTCGGTAGCGCCTTCGCGGGTGATGCGGATATTTACGTAGGGCATGCGCCACCTTCTAAATGGTTACTTGGATACCTCGTGTACGCTCGTCGCCAACTTCACGAGGGCCTTGAAGTCTTCGCTATCCGTCAACTTCAGGTTGTTGCTGAGTAAACTGTCCCGAAGCAGATAGCTGTTAACAATGTAACCCTCGCGTTGTGAAACAACCACGATCACTGATCCTTTTTCCCCACCGTTGTGTTTGCCCGCACCGACGAAGGCAATGGCCGGCCTTTGGTCAGGCAGCGTCAGGTGCGTGCTCTGCACGAGCACATACCGCGCATTGCCGAAATCCGACGAAAGGTAATCGGCCTCATGTCCATCCCATTTCCGATAAAAAGTGGTCTCATACCGCTGTGAAAAGAACGACACGCACGACCTTCAATGTCCGCCGCCGCCATCGACCGCCTTGAGTCCGGTGATCAGCTTATTCGCGGCTTCCTTGCCATCGTCGTAAAGCATCTTGCAGTTGTCTTGATAGAACAGCGCGTTTTCAATGCCGGCGAAGCCGGTGCCCTTGCCGCGCTTGATCACAATCACCTGTTTGGCCTTGGCGACGTCAAGGATCGGCATGCCGTAGATTGGTGAGGACTTGTCGGTCTTGGCCACCGGGTTCACCACGTCGTTCGCGCCGATCACGATGGCGACATCGCAGTTCGGAAACTCGGGATTGATGTCGTCCATGTCGGCGATCAGATCGTAGGGCACGCCGGCCTCGGCGAGCAAGACGTTCATGTGGCCGGGCATGCGGCCGGCGACGGGATGGATCGCGAACTTCACGTCCTTGTCGCGCTTGATCAACTGCTGCGAGAGTTCCCAGATCTTGTGCTGTGCCTGGGCGACGGCCATGCCGTAGCCGGGCACGATGATGACCTTCTCGGCGAGATAGAGCAGCGATGCGGCATCGTCGGCTTCGATCGGTTTCATCGAACCCTTGATCTCCTGCGCGCTTGCGCCGCCGGCACCGAAGTTCGAGAACAGCACGTTGCTGATCGAACGATTCATCGCCTTGGCCATGAGTCGGGTCAGCAGCGTGCCCGCCGCGCCGACCACGGTGCCGGCGATGATCAGCGCCACATTCTGCTGCACGAAACCCTCGAAGCCGACCGCAAGCCCGGTGAAGGCGTTGTACAGCGAGATCACGACCGGCATATCGGCGCCGCCGATCGGCAGCGTCATCAGAATGCCGAACAGCAATGCGAACAGGAAGAACAGCACGATCGCGTGCGGCCACATGTGGTGCACGACAACAAAGCCCGCGAACAGCGCGAGCAGGAAGCACAAACCGTTGACGATCTGCTGGCCCTTGAAGCGGAAGGTCTTGTCCATCAGACCCTGCAGCTTGGCGAACGCGATCAGCGAGCCGGTGAACGAGATCGAACCGATCAGCGCGCCGATCACGGCCAGCACCGTCTGCGTCAGCGTCAGCGCATGCTCGGCATCGCCCGACATCGCCGCGCCAAGCAGCGCGCTTGCGCCGATCGCCGCAGCCGAACCGCCGCCCATGCCGTTATACAGCGCGACCATCTGCGGCATATCGGTCATCGCGACCTTCTTGCCGCTGTACCACGCGAGCGCCGAACTGATCGCGATCGCAATGAAGATCAGTGCGGCGTTCTCGATCAGGATGTGCGGCGGGGTACCCTGGAAAAACGTGACGATCACGGCGACGAGTACGCCGACCCCGGCCCACTGAATGCCGCTGCGCGCGGTCACCGGCGAAGCCATGCGCTTGATGCCGAGGATGAGCAGCACCGCGGCGGCGAAATAGCTGGCCTGGATCAGAAAATGTATAATTGTGGAGGTTTCCATTATTTCGCCTCCGGCTTCTTGCTCGACTTGAACATCTCGAGCATGCGTTCAGTCACCACGTAGCCGCCGGCGGCGTTGCCTGCGCCGAGCAGCACGCCGAGAAAGCCGATGACCTGCTGCAAGGGCGTTGTCGCCTCGCCGAGCGCGATCATCGCACCGACCAGCACGATGCCGTGCACGAAGTTCGAGCCGGACATGAGCGGCGTGTGCAAGATCACCGGCACGCGCGAGATGATCTCGTGGCCGGTGAACGCGGCGAGCATGAACAGGTAAAGAGCCAGAAATCCGTCGATCATTTTATTTCTCCGTCGATGTAGCGACGTATTGTTTTATTGTCGTCATTCCCGCGAAAGTGGGGATCTAATTTTTGCTTCTGCAATCAAGATCAAGATGGATGACCAGCTTCGCTGTTGTAAAGCGCTTCCCGCTTTCGCGGGAATGAAGAGCTAAGCAGCAGCCGTACCTTCCACCAGCGCCTTTGTCGCCTCGTGCTTGATCTCGCCCGCATGCGTGATACAGGTCTTGGCGATCAGCTCATCGCTCCAGTCGAGGCTCAAGCCGCCGTCCTTGATGCTCAATTCGAGAAAATTATACAAATTCTTCGCGTACATCTCGCTTGCATGAATGGGTGTGGTCGCGGCGAGATTGACCGGTCCGATGATGGTCACGCCGTTGCCAGTGACGATGGTCTTGCCCGCTTCGGTCAGCTGACAGTTGCCGCCGGTTTCCGCGGCGATATCGACGATCACGGCGCCGGCCCGCATTCCCGCCACCATCGCCGCAGAGATGATGCGTGGCGCCTTGCGCCCCGGTACGGCCGCGGTGGTCACGATCACATCGACACCCTTGATATGTTCGGCGAGCGCGGCTTGCTGCTGTGCGCGCTCCTCGGCGGTCAACTCGCGCGCATAGCCGCCGGTGCCGGCGGCGCTGACGCCGAGTTCGACGTATTTGGCACCGAGCGACTGGATCTGTTCTTTGGTTTCCGGACGCACATCGAAACCTTCGACCTGGGCGCCGAGCCGACGTGCGGTCGCAATCGCCTGCAGGCCGGCAACGCCGGCACCGACGATCAGCACTTTCGACGGACGGATTGTGCCCGCCGCCGTGGTCAGCATCGGGAAGAATTTCGGGCTCGCCTCGGCCGCAATCAGCACGGCCTTGTAGCCGGCCACGCCGGCCTGCGACGAGAGCACATCCATCGCCTGCGCGCGTGTGGTGCGCGGCAGCAGCTCCATCGCGAAACTCGTGATCTGCGCATCGCGCAGTGCGCGGATGCGCTCGGGAGCAAGATGCGGCTGCAGATAGCCGATGTACACCGTGCCGGGTTTGAGCGCGGCAATCTCGTCGAGCGACGGCGGCTGCACCTTGAGCAGCACATCGGCGCGATTGAGCGCGCTGTGCGCATCGCCGACGATTTCGGTGTCTTTGTAAGCTTCGTCAGGAAAGCTCGCCAAGGCGCCCGCGTTGTGCTCGATCAGCAGCTTCACCGCTTTCGCCTTGAGCTTCTTGGCCACGTCGGGAGTCAGCGCGACGCGTCGTTCGCCCGCTACGGTTTCGCGTACCGCGCTGATCGTCACCGCGTTAGTAGAATCGGCCATGGGCAACTCCCCGGGTGGTGCAGAACCGGAATCCTATCTGAGCTTGGCGCTATCTGCCAGATGTTATGCTGCGTTCTTTCGCCGCATTGCGTTCCATCGATGCAGAACCTGCACTTTCTCACGACGCGCCTGTCTGTCGCCTCGCGCCAACTGGGCGAACCCGCGCCCACGCCGGCGCAGCTCGAACAATTGCTCGCCGCCGCGATCCGCGTACCCGACCACGGCAAACTGCAACCGTTTCGTCTGCTGCTGCTGCGCGGCGAAGCACGCGTGCGACTCGGCGCCGAACTTGCCGCGCTGCATCTGCGCAACGAACCCGACCTGCCGACGTCGGTGCTGGAAAAAGATCGTACACGCTTCGCCTTCGCGCCGCTGATCGTGGCCGTGCTCGCACGCGTCGCCGCCAACCATCCCAAGGTGCCCGTGCAGGAACAGATACTCTCGGCCGGCTGTGTCGCCTATAACCTTCTGCTCGGCGCGCAGGCGCTCGGTTTCGGCGCGCAATGGCTGACCGGCTGGGCCGCCTACGATCGCGACGCCGGCAGCCTGCTCGGCCTCGCCGACAACGAGCGCGTCGTCGCCTTTGTGCATATCGGCACGGCGCGCGAAGCCGCGCCGGAGCGCACGCGGCCGGCGCTGTCCGATCTGCTCAGCGAGTGGCAGGGTTAAGCCAGTGGCCTGTAACAGAGGAATTGAAAGCAGCTCGCTGGGTCTCGCGGCGCCGTCCTTGATCCTCAATCGGCCCATAGCTTCGGCTATGGGCCTCCTTCCGGACCGGCGCCCAGCACCCCGATCCCGGCGCGATCCCTCTTCCCCTTCCTCTGTTACAGGCCGCTAGTGCAAACCCTGCATCTGATCGACTCGAGCCTGTACATTTTCCGCGCCTGGCATTCGATGCCGCCTGAGTTCGCCGACGTCGACGGCGCGCCGATCAACGCGGTGCACGGCTTCACCCGCTTTCTCTGCGATTTTCTGGAGCGCGTGCAGCCGACGCACGTTCTCGCGGCATTCGATGAATCGCTGGTGAGTTCGTTCCGCAACGGGATCTACCCGGCGTACAAGGCCAACCGCGAGTTGCCGCCGGCGGAACTCAAGGTGCAATTCGACTACTGCAAACAAGTCGCCGCCGCGCTCGGCCTCGCCATACTGTTCGACGAGCAATACGAAGCCGACGACTTGATCGGCAGCGCCGTGGTCATGTCGCGCGCGCACGATTTCCGCGCGGTGATCGTCTCGGCCGACAAGGATTTCGGCCAACTCATCGGTATACAAGACGAACAATGGGATTTTTCCAAAAATGAGCGCTGGGATGCGCAGGGCGTCAAACTGCGCATGGGAGTGCGTCCGGACCAGGTCGTCGATTACCTTGCGCTGACCGGCGATGCGGTCGACAACATCCCCGGCGTGCCCGGCGTTGGTCCGAAAACCGCGGCGAGCCTGCTCGCGCATTTCGGTTCGCTCGATGCCCTGCTGCTGCGCATCGAGGAAGTACCCTACCTGCGTCTGCGCGGCGCCGGCCAAGTGTATGCGCGGCTCAAGGCCCATCGCGAGCAGGCGCTGCTTTCGCAAACCCTGAGTGCGATTGCGCTCGACGCGCCGGTGCCCGGTCATATCGACGCTTTGCGCCGGCGCGATCCGGATGCGGCAGCTCTCGACATGCTGTTCGACCGCCTACGCTTCGGCCCGCTGACGCGCTCGCGCTGCCGCGCGCTGCGCGCGAACACCTGACGCAGCCTCGGGTACATCGCGGGACGCAGATCTGCGTGCTGAATCACACTTGCCGCGTGAAGCAAACACGCAATCCGCCGCGATCCGCGCACGGAAAAGCGAGCGGTCGTCGAACAGGCTTGCGTCACGGAGCGGTGGCGCGCAACGCCCGGGGTGAGCCACCGAGTCCGTCACCTGGCCGCGACAGCCAAGCGGCCAAGTTGGGGAGTTCCGCGCGGCTCCGGACTGGATGCCGGAGCCGCGCTCTTGTCAGTGGGCGCCAAGCTGCAGTGAGCTCAGGGGCCTTTGGGCGCTGGCGCCTGCGCGCCCATGGCCGACATTGCACCGCCCACGCCCTTGTCGTCCCAGGCGAAGCGCAGATTGCTGCGGAAGATGTGCACCGGTTCCAGCTTGCCGGCTTCGGTAAGCACGCCGTAGCGGTCGTACAGACCCTTCTGGCTGTTGGCGATGGTATACAACCCGTCTCCGGACACCGCACCCGTCGCCAACCCGGTGAACGCCGGTTGGGCGACATCGAGCGGCATCGCATTGGCGACGCTGCGGCCGTCGGCGGAAAGCTTCAGGCGCATCACGCGCTGCGGCGACATGTCGTTCTGGATTGCCACCAGCGCGCCGTCATACCAATACAAACCGTCGATACCGCCGAGCGCAAGCTTGTCTGCGTTGTGCGCGAGTCCGAACGGCGCGGCCTTGGTCAGGTCCATGCCGAAAATACCGAGGCTGAAATCGGCGAAGTACAACATCTTGCCGTCGCCGGACACGGCCATGCCGCGGATTCCGGTCAACGCAGGATTCTGCACCAGCGGCTTAAGCACGCCACCGTCGAGACTGAAGATCTGCTGGTTCACGCCGTCGGCAACGAAAACGCGGCCGTTGCCGCCAACCGCGACGCTCGACAGGATATGCCCGACTTTGTCCTGCGGCAAAATATACTTGTGCAGAAACTTACCAGTGGACAGCGAGAATTCGAACAGCCCCGCCTTGCCCAGCATGTCGGCATTGAAGTCCTTGAAATGCGGTACGCCGTTGCTCAGCACATAGAGCTTGTCGTGCGCAGCGTCCACGGCGAGGGCGTACACCGCCCACAAGCCGTTGTTCGCATCGGCGCTGATGAAGTCGCTGAGCTTGCCGGCGCTGTCGACCAGATAAACCTTGCCCTCGCGCACGCTGCCGGCGAGGAACTGCTTGCGCTTGGGGTCCCAGGCAAGCGATTCGAGCAGAAGATCGCCCTTGGGCAGATCGAACGCCACCTTGCCTTCGCCGAAGGGCTTGCCGTTGGTCTGCAGGTTGGTGACGATGTAGTCCCACACGCGCGTGTCATGCACGGCTGCGAAACGCGGGTCCTTTCCGATATCGTAGGAGAAGCCCAGATTGACCAGCTTCACCAAGGCATCGTAGGTTCTGGTCTTGTCGCCGGTTCCCGCATAGGCCATCGCCAGCTGCAACCGCAGATTGCCGGAATTGGGCAGCAATGCGGTCAAGCGCTCAAGCACCCAGGTGAAACGCTGGGCATCGTGCTGGCTGTTGTACAGCTGCGCCAACTTGCTCAAACCGGCAAGGTCGAGCGATTGCTTGATCTGGTCCTGGGTCAGCGACTCGGCTTTCTTGATCAACTCGGCATTGGCGGCGTCGGCCGCGGACTGCGGCGGCTTCTGCTCCGTTGCGGGTGCCTGCGCCGCGGGTTCCGGCGTCGCGGCGGCCGATGTCGCAGCGGCCGGTGTCGAGGATTCCGCCTGCGCCGGCTTTTCCTGAGTGGCGCCGGCCGAGTCCGCGGGTTTGCCCGAACATGCGCAAAGACCGATCGCGAACAGCACGGCGATCGGGAAGTGATATTGGATTTTCATGGTTGCAGACCTGATGATGACCGGCGCTAGGACAATGAAAACGAAAGCAAGTTCGCCTGACCGCCAATCCGAAACGGGGAACCGACAACAATGACTGAAACGCAAGTACTTTGCAATGGCCGCTGGCTGCGTCTGATGCGGCGTGGACGCTGGGAGTACGCAGAGCGCACCAACCCCGGCGGCGCGGTGATCATCGTCGCGCTGACTGCACAGAACCGTGTGCTGTTCGTCGAGCAATGGCGCGAGGCGATCCAGAGCAAGACCATCGAAATGCCCGCCGGCCTGGTCGGCGATCTCGCCGGCACCCGCGACGAATCGGCCGTCGCCGCGGCACACCGCGAGCTGCTCGAAGAGACCGGCTACAAGGCCGGACGCATTGAATATCTGATGGAAGGGCCATCCTCATCGGGCATGAGTACCGAGATCATCGCCTTCGTCCGCGCCTACGATCTGACGCGTGAGAACGACGGCGGCGGCGACCACACCGAAAATATCGTCGTGCACAAAATCCCGCGCGAACAGGCGGCGCAATGGCTGCTGGAAAAAATGCGCGAAGGCTATTCGATCGATCCGAAACTGTTTGCCGGACTGTGGTTCATCGAGCAGGGTCTGCCGGCCCCTTCGGCGAGCTAAAGTTTCCGCTGAAGCTGCCGTTCTTCTGGTTATCGCCTCTGTTGTATGAAGGGATCAACCACCATGAGAAAGCTTCTGATTGCCTCA
>JAYTQX010000259.1:0-5260 GCA_043746455.1 Pseudomonadota bacterium | reverse complement strand
GCGATCTTCCTGTCCGTGCATTCCGCGCCGACGCCGGGCAGCGCGGTGATGGTCACGCGCGAAGGCACGCGGCCGCTGCTGGTCGAGGTGCAGGCGCTGGTCGATCAATCCTCGCTGGGCAATCCGCGCCGCGTCGCGTTGGGCCTGGAACAGAATCGCCTCGCTATGCTGCTCGCCGTGCTGCATCGCCACGGCGGCGCGGCGGTGTACGACCAGGATGTGTTCGTCAACGTCGTCGGCGGTATCCGCGTGCAGGAAACCGCGGCCGATCTGCCGGTCCTGCTCGCCGTGCTGTCGAGCTTCCGCGACCGGCCGCTGCCGGACAAGCTCGTCGCGTTCGGCGAAGTCGGCCTGTCCGGTGAAATCCGCCCGGTGCCGAACGGCGAGGAGCGCCTGCGCGAGGCAGCGACGCACGGTTTCCTCAAAGCGATCGTGCCGAAGGCGAATGCGCCGAAGCGCGCGAAGATCGGCGATCTGGAAATTATCGGCGTCGAGCGCCTGTCCGAGGCCCTGGATGCTGCCGCGTCCTAGAGCGGTTTTGACTTAAGTGCTGACAGGAGAGCGCCCCCTTCCGCCTCCGGCACCTTCCCCCGCGCTATGCGCAGGGGAAGGAACAACTTTCGCTTCCCCTGCAAAGCGGGGGAAGCTGTCGCGAAGCGACTGAAGGGTGCCTTTGTAAGCGTTTCAAATCGAAAATGCTCTAGCGGTTGGCCTTGCGTTGTTTCGCCGGCGGACGCCGCGCTTTTCGCGGACGGATTCGTTCGACGAATTCCTTGAGCGCGACGGCGTGGTTGTGCGCTTCGTCCCTGGCGCCGTAGATCAGGGTCACCGGTCCGTGGTTGATATGAGCGAGAAGTTGCGCGACCGTCGCAGGGTGTTGCTGCAACTCGGCGAAGTAGCGCTGCCGGAATACGTCCCAACGGGCGGGATCGTGGCCGAACCATTGGCGCAGTTGCGTGCTCGGCGCGATGTCCTTGAACCACAGATCGATGCGCGCCGATACTTTTGCCACGCCACGCGGCCACAGGCGATCGACCAGGATGCGGAAGCCGTCGTCTTCGGTCGGTGTTGCGTAGGCGCGCTTGAGTTTGAGCATGACCGACCTCCTTCACTCAAGCGACGCGCTGCAGAATCAGCTCCAGCACGAGCTTGCTGCCGAAGAACGCGAGCAGCAGCACGGTCATGCCGGCCAGTGTCAGCTGCACCGCGCGGCGGCCGCGCCAGCCATAGCGCCAGCGGCCGAACAGCAGTGCGCCGAACACGGCCCAGGCAACGATCGAGAGCACGGTTTTTTGCGCTAGATTCTGGTCGAACAGGTTGGTGACGAACAGGATGCCGGTAATCAGGGTCAGCGTGAGCAGGATGAAGCCGGCGCCGATCAACTGAAACATCAACGCTTCGGTCAGGGTCAGTGGGGGCAGTGCGCGCACGAGGCCGTCGAAATGGCGTTGGCGCAGCGCGCGTTCCTGCAGCGCGAGCAAAATCGCCAGTAGCGCGGCGATGCTGAGCACGCTGAAGCCGAGCAGGGCGAAGATCACGTGCAGCTTGATCTGCCACTCCATGGTCAGCGGCTGCGTCGATGGCGCAAGAAGCACATCGACGCCGAGCAACAACGCGGCAAGCGGAAATACAATCACGCCAAGTGTCGCCACCGGCCGGCTCAGGTTCACCAGCAGGCATAGTGCGGCAATACACGCGCCGACGAGGGACAACGCGGCGAAGAAATGCAGATCGACGCCGCCACGATGTGTGCCGATCAGCACCGCGAAATGCGCGAGGACCGCAACCGCAGCAAGGCCGAGACTCAGCGCGCGCGGCTGCGGCTGGCGATGCAGCAGGGGCAGCGCCAGCGTTGCGGCGGCGGCAAGATAGAGAGCGATCGAGACGACGGCGAAGACGGTAATCGGCATGCGCGAAGTTTCGCACAGTTGACGGGAGAAGATTTAGTCGGTGCGCCGCGATGCCGTAATTCTCTGCGATGCCGATGGGCTTACTTGGCGCGCAAGGTCACGCCGGTCGCGGCGGCGAGTTTGGGGCAGTGCCCGCTGCGCAGGCCGTCGAGATAGGCGACGAGCAGCGCGGCCGTACAATCGAGGGCTAACCGATTGGATTTCCATTCATGTTCGAATCCCTGAGCCAACGCCTGTCCACTACGCCCGGCTTGAAATTCACGCTCGGCGCCGAGCGGCCTCAATGAGGCCGACGCGAATCGCGTCGGATCACGGCTCGGCTTGTCAGTTTTTGTAGGTCGCACATAGCGCTTCAATGAGGCCGACGCGAATCGCGTCGGATCACTGGCTGGCGTACAAACGTTGATGTGCCACAGGCTCTTTGGATTCGTCGAAATCTGCCTCTTGCAGAGAGAACGGCTGCAACGTCTGCCTCCGTCCCGTGGCGGACAGTGGCAGTAGCTGGAATTTCGGAACCAGCGCTCCAAAAACGGTATCCGTCGCCCCATACTGTGCGGCGTTGCCGGCGATTTCCGCCAGCAGCGCCTCAAACGGCGGAACCAGATGCGCCTCGTCCGGCAGCAACAGCGTATCGGCACCCAGCATGCCCGCGTGATAAGGCCGCATCTTGCGGCTGACTCCATATCCCTCGAACAGCAGGCGCGAGCCGATCATGTCCACGGTGCCGACGATGATGGCGGGTTTTGCTGGGTCTTCGAGCCAATCGCGGTTATCTACGAATTGGCCGCGCAGCGTGGAAATTGGCAAGGTTCCACCTTTCAATTCCAACGCTTCGTACAGAGAGGTCTCTAACTTGTGCAGGTTTTCTCGCAATTCTTCAGCAAAAGCAGTTGCCTGATCGACTACCGCGCGCCGATCCACGACATAAATCAACCGTCGCGGTAATGTGAGGGCCGTGCCGGACTTCATCTGTCGTGCCAGCGCGATGAGCCAGATAGCCATCACGGCCGTTTTGCCCAAGCCCGTCGGAATACCGATCGCCGTTGGCAATTTCCCTGAAGTGAAGTACTCGTTGTACAGACGAGACTGCCATCTCATCGGGCGAAACGTCGTAAGCGCCTAGAATTGCTGTTCGAAATCCATATCCACTCCTGTGTCGCAATGAACTACATCATAAGCTACCGTATCTCAAATCCTGAGACTGTATGAGCGCATCCACCCGCGCAACGAAGTTCCGCTTGGCCCGATACGTCTCGCGCAACTCGCGCACATACGCGGCAAACGCGGGCAGCGTCTTCAGGCGTGCATGCAGCGGTAGCATCTTCGCGAGCCAGGTGACGGCTTCGTCGTAGTCGGGGTTGCCGAGGTTGTAGCGGTCCATCACCCCGGCGACGAGGGTGCGGTAGCAGCGCAGGGCGCCTTCGGGGTTGTCGCGTTCGATCGCGTGCCCCAATGCGGCCCAGGTCGGTGCTCTCAGCGCGGCGCGATCGTCGGTGAGCGCCCATGCGCCGGCGGCATCGCCATCGGCGAGGTGCAGGTGGATCAGCCGGTCGAGGTCGCCCGCGCCTTGGTCGCGTACTTGCGCGTAGGCGCGCTCTCGTAGTTCGCGCCATGCATGTTCACCGCCAGCATGTTTGCGCAAGATCAGGAAATTCTCGTCGCTCGGTATCGCCGCGAACTGCCGCCAGTGCAGCTTGCGCGCGTCGTCGTCGAAACCTTCGCGCATGTAGGTTTCGGCGAGTGTCGCCAGCAGGCGTTGATCGCTCGGATGCACCTTGAGGCCGCGTTCCAGCCACTCGATCGCCTGGCGCTCGCGGCCGTGTTCGCGGTTGAGACGGGCCAGTTCGAGATAGTCGTGGGCTTCGTGCGCGGCGCGTGCCTTGATCGCGAGCAGGGCATCGATGTCGCCGCCGTTCCCGGCGAGTTCTTCAAGCAGGCGCAGCCACAGCCGGCGCGCCATGTCGCTTTCGTCCCATTTCGCTTTGCTCGGCGGCATGGCGTCCAGCTTGGCGTGGACAAATTTTTCCAGCAGCGCGATGCCCTTGCCGCCGAGCAGATCGGCGTAGTCGCCGACCTTGCCGACGATGCCCCAGTCGTCGATCTCGCGCAGGGCGATCCAGTCTTTGGCGAATTTCTCCGCCGACGGTCGCGCCGCCAGAGCCGCGTCGCGGTAGAGCGCGCCAATGTCATGCAGCACATCGCCGAGCGCGCCGGAAGAATCGTCGACCTGTTCGTAGACTGCGATGAGGCGATGCAGCGCATGATCGGCGAGGTTGAGCGCGACCGAGGGATCGCGTGCCAGCGCGTCGCGCAGGATATTGGGCAGTGCGGTCAGGCGCTGCGCGTAGGCGACGGTTTGACGATAGTCCAGAAAGCGCTTGCGCCCGATCAGATCTCCGATCGCGCGCCGCCACTCGGCAGGTGCGCTGCGCGCTACGCGCGCGCGGGCGACGAGTTGGCGCCAGACGTCGCGATCGCGTTGGGCGAAGTCGATCAGCAGGTCGCGCACGGCGACGGGATCGAGCGCGTCGAGCCAGTCGCGCAAGATGTGCTTGTCGTCGTCGGCGGATTTGCGCGACCTGCTTGCTGTCTTCGCTGCGGTCGGCGTGTCGGTTTTCTTTTCCTCGTCGGCAATGTTGCCGGACCAAACGAGCGCCGTGGCGACCTGATGTTTGCAGAACGCATCGCCGACCGGGCAATCGCATTCGCCGTGCAACACGCCCCCGCGCCAGACGAGGCGTACGCGGTAGGTTTGCGTGCCTTCGACGCTGGCTTCGACGGCGCTGTCGTCGCGGCTGTCGATTTCCACGGCTCCGTCGCGCGCGTAGGCACAGCCGCGTTCAAAGGATTTGTCGCCGGCCACGCGGCGCAGCAGCTTCTCGTCGATGTGCATGCGGCGACGATATTACGGCATAGCCGCTATAATCGCCTGCTTGCGAATTGCCAGTGACGGTAGCCATGTTTGAATCCCTGAGCCAACGCCTGTCCACCACGATCGAGCGCCTGCGCGGCCGCGCGCGCCTGACCGAGGCGAATATCCGCGAATCGCTGCGTGAAGTGCGCATTGCCCTGCTCGAAGCGGACGTTGCGCTGCCTGCGGTGCAGGCGCTGATCCAGCGCATCCAGGTGCGCGCGGTCGGCGTCGAGGTGCTGAAAAGCCTGACGCCGGGGCAAACCTTGGTCAAGGTCGTGCGCGACGAATTGACTGCGGTGATGGGCACGGTCAATACCGACCTGAATCTCGCAGCCGCGCCGCCCGCGATCGTGCTGATGGCCGGCCTGCAAGGCGCCGGCAAGACGACGACGGTGGCCAAGCTCGCGAAATTCCTCAAGGATCGCAAGAAGAAAAA
>JAYTQX010000258.1:0-2186 GCA_043746455.1 Pseudomonadota bacterium | reverse complement strand
GGCTTGAAGCGATTCTGCGCCTTGCTCAATACCGCTTCTTCGAGTGCACGATGCGCGCTGAGCAGGGCGGTCAGGCCTGGCGCTTCGTAAATAATGCGTCCCTTGAGACCAATCGTCGTGTCGCCGGTATACAAGCCGCGGCCGACACCGTATTTGGCGAATTCGACATTGAGCCTGCTAAGCAAGGTGTGACCGGCGAGCGTTTCGCCATTGAGCGCAACAGCCTCGCCGTTGACGAATTTGATCGTCGCGCGCAGCGGCTCGGTCGGCCATTCGGCGCGAGTTGCGCACCAGCCGCGCGCACCCTCGCCGGGCGCTTCCCAGCGGTCGATTTCACCGCCGGACATCGTCAGGCCTAGCAGGTTTTCGTTGATCGTGTAGCTCTTCTGCTTGGCGCGCACGCCGAAACCGCGCTGTTCGAGGTACTGCTGCTCGTATGCGCGCGTCTGCGTGTGCTCTTTCTGGATTTCGCGGATCGGCGCGACGATCGTGTAATCCCCGAGCGCCTTGATCGTCAGGTCGAAACGCACCTGATCGTTGCCCATGCCCGTGCAGCCGTGCGCGATGAATCGCGTGCCAAGCTCACCGCAACGCTTGAGGCCCGCTTCGACAATCAGATAGCGATCCGACACCAGCAGCGGATATTGGCCCTGATAGCCCTGCCCGGCCCAGACGAAGGGTTTGACGAAGCCACTCCAGATCGCCGGACCGCCATCGACCGTGACATGACTGGTCGCGCCAAGCTCGTGCGCGCGCGCCTCGATAGTCGCGCGCTCGTCGGCATCGACACCCCCGGTATCGGCGAATACCGTGTGCACGCGGTAGCCGCGTTCCTGCAGATACGGAACGCAGAAGCTCGTGTCGAGGCCGCCGGAGAACGCGAGGACGATGTCCTTGGAGCCGGGGCTCGGGACTCGGGGCTCGGGACTCGGAGAAACAGGTAACGACATCGAAATAGCTCCAGAAAAAATATGAAAGGAAAGGATTCGGAGTTGGTGTGTTGAGAATCGCCGCCCTTAACCGGGGTCCCGAGTCCCGAGTCCCGAGTCCTGCACCAACGCCGCCATGATCGCCTTCTGCACATGCAGCCGGTTCTCGACTTCATCGATGGCGATGCAGGCAGGCGAATCCATCACCGCATCGGTCGCTTTCACATTACGCCGCAGCGGCAGGCAGTGGCTGAACACGCCGTGGTTGGTCAGTGCCATCTTGGCCTCGTCCACGATGAAGTTCTTGTACTTTTCGCGTATCGGTTTTTCCTGTTCCCAGCGACCGAAATACGGCAGCGCACCCCAGCTCTTGGCATAGACCACGTCGGCGCCGGCGTAGGCGGCCTGCACATTGTGGCTCAGCGAGAAGCTGCCACCGTTTTCGGCGACGTTGCGCCGTGCGAAATCGAGATAGCGCTGATCGAGCACATATTCCGGCGTCGGGCAAAGCAGGGTGACGTCCATGCCGAAGCGCGTGGCGATCTGCAACGCCGAATTCGCCACCGCGGTGTTGAGCGGCTTGGGATGGTAGGTCCAGGTCAGCACATATTTCTTGCCAACGAGAACCTGCCCCGGACTCGATCCGGGATCATTCGTACCGAAGTGCTGCTGCAAGGCCAGGATATGCGCCAGTTCCTGGCAGGGATGGGTGATCGTTTCCATATTGATCACCGGCACCGTCGCGTATTGCGCGAACGCATGAATCACGCGATCTTCGCGGTCGACCGACCAATCCTGGAATTTCGGAAACGCACGCACGCCGATCAGATCGACATAGCGGCTGAGCGCGCGCGCGACTTCGGCGATGTGTTCCTCGGTATCGCCGTCCATCACGCTGCCGACCTCGAATTCGATCGGCCATGCATCCTTGCCCGGCTGTAGTACCACGGCATGGCCGCCGAGCTGGAACGCGCCGAGTTCGAAACTCGTGCGCGTGCGCATGGACGGATTGAAGAACAGCAGCGCAATGCTTTTGCCCTGCAGGTCGTCGCCGAGTTTGTCGCGCTTGAACGCAGCGGCCCGCGCAAGCAGCGCGTCTAGATCGGCGCGGCTCCAGTCCTGCGTACTCAGAAAATGTCGTATTGCCATCGCGTATTCCTGCTTTTATATTGAAGCCCGAAAAACAAAAACCCGGCGCGGAGCCGGGCTTTTTTCGTCGATTCGTGTGTTACGCGTACGACAGTTTACCCGGTCGAT
>JAYTQX010000257.1:0-2627 GCA_043746455.1 Pseudomonadota bacterium | reverse complement strand
AAGCCGGCCTGGCGCAGGCGCCGGCCGATATCCAGCCAGGGAGCGATATTTTCCTTGTCCGGCGGCGCATCCATCACGATAAACGTCCGCGCGTTGTCGCGAACACGCCAATAGCTGCGGAAGCTCGCATCTGCCGACGCGACCTCGATCTGCAACTGACGTGCAGGCAGGTGCTGTTGCGCGAATTCGAGGCGCGCGCCTGCGCGTTGGTCGTGCATCCCACCAAGTCCCGGCCCAAGCATGCCCTTAGTGTAGTTCAGCGCCGATTCGTTTGACGTGACCGACTTGAAATAGTACCATTTCAGTACGCTTTCAATGGTGCGCCCACATGCTCCGCGTCAGCAAACTTGCCGATTACGCCACCGTCGTGATGACCGTGCTCGCCGACGTGACCGGGTCTGATCAGCCGAATCACTCGGGATCGGAGCGGTCCGCGGGCGTGCTTAGCGCGCAGGACTTGGCCGCGCGCGCGCATCTGGAATTGCCGACGGTGAGCAAGCTGTTGAAGCAGCTGGCGCAGGCCGAACTGGTCGTGTCGTTTCGCGGCGTCAACGGCGGCTACCGCCTTGCGCGCGCGCCAGAACAGATCAGCCTCGCGGATGTGCTGATCGCGATGGAAGGTCCGTTCGGCATGACCGAATGCAGTGCGCACGTCGGTGCCTGCGGGCACGAACCACATTGCGGTGTGCGCGGCAACTGGCGGCGCGTGAGCGAGGTGATCGAGGCGACGCTGCGCAACGTCACGCTCGCCGATATGCGCCGTCCGCCGCCGCCGAAGCGCGCGACGATACCGCTGCGTCTGGCGACGAATTGAAGTGGCTACCGAAATGATCCAGACCGAAATCGAAATGCAATCCGATACGATGCCGCCCGACGTGCTCGCGGACGCGATGAATCGGCGTTATTCCGCCGGCTTCGTCACCGATATCGAAAGCGACAGCCTGCCGCCGGGTTTGAGCGAAGACGTCGTGCGCGCGATCTCGGCACGCAAGAACGAACCGGAATGGATGACGCAGTGGCGGCTCAAGGCCTATCGCCACTGGCTGACGATGACTTCGCCGCACTGGGCGAAGCTGCAAATCGAGCCCATCGATTTCCAGGCGATCAGTTACTTCTCGCAGCCGAAGAACCGGCCGAAGTCGCTCGATGAAGTCGATCCGAAACTGCTCGAAACCTACGACAAGCTCGGCGTGCCGCTGCACGAGCGCGCGCGTCTTGCCGGCGTCGCCGTCGACGCGGTGTTTGACTCGGTCTCGGTCGGCACGACCTTCCGCAAGGAGCTGGCCGAGGTCGGCGTGATCTTCTGCTCGATGTCCGAAGCGATCCGCGAACACCCCGAACTGGTGCGCAAGTATCTCGGTTCCGTGGTGCCGCAAGGCGACAACTATTTCGCCGCACTGAACTCGGCCGTGTTCTCCGACGGCAGCTTCGTCTTCGTGCCCAAGGGCGTGCGCTGCCCGATGGAGTTGAGCACCTATTTCCGCATCAATGCGCGCGACACCGGTCAGTTCGAACGCACCCTGCTGATCGCCGAAGAAGGCGCGAGCGTGTCGTATCTGGAAGGTTGCACCGCGCCCATGCGCGACGAGAATCAGTTGCACGCGGCGGTGGTGGAACTGGTCGCCCTGGATGACGCCCGCATCAAGTACTCCACGGTGCAGAATTGGTATCCGGGCGACGCTGAAGGCAAGGGCGGGGTTTATAACTTCGTAACCAAGCGTGGTGATTGCCGTGGTGACCGCGCCAAAATTTCTTGGACGCAGGTTGAGACAGGCAGCGCCATCACTTGGAAATATCCTTCCTGCATTTTGCGTGGTGAATCTTCACGCGGTGAGTTTTATTCCATCGCCATTTCCAACGGCATGCAACAAGTGGATAGCGGCGCCAAGATGATTCACTTAGGCAAAAATTCATCGAGCAGGATTATCTCCAAAGGCATTGCTGCTGGCCGCAGCGACAACACTTATCGCGGGCTTGTTTCGGCCCACCGCAAAGCCACTAATGCACGCAACTTCACACAGTGCGATTCATTGCTGATCGGCGATCAATGCGGCGCACATACAGTGCCCTATATCGAAGCCAAAACCTCCACCGCACAGTTTGAACATGAAGCCACGACGTCGAAGATCAGCGACGATCAAATGTTTTACTGTATGTCACGTGGCCTCACCCAGGAGGAAGCCGTGGCCCTCATCGTCAACGGTTTCGTGCGCGATGTGCTGCAACAACTGCCAATGGAATTCATGGCAGAGACGCAGAAGTTGATTGGGATTTCACTAGAGGGGAGTGTTGGTTAGTGCAATTCGTCTCCATAGATCACGTGCAACTGGCCATGCCTCTAGGCGGGGAAACTAAGGCGCGTTCTTTTTACGTTGACGTACTTGGCATGAATGAGATGACCAAACCCGAGGCTCTAGCAAAGCGAGGAGGCGCGTGGTTCTCCTTTGGCAATGTGCAAATACATTTATGTGCCGAAGAAAACTTTCAACCAGCAAAGAAAGCCCATGTCGCTTTGGCAGTAAGAGATGCTGGTCCTCTACGCGCCAAGTTGTCGCAGAATGGCTACCGTGTGCAAGACGACGATCTGATCCCCAATGTGAAACGGTTTTACACCGATGACAGCTTTG
>JAYTQX010000256.1:0-4934 GCA_043746455.1 Pseudomonadota bacterium | reverse complement strand
GCGTAGTTGAGGATGGAGTCGTGGCCGGCCATTGCCTATTTTCTCGACTGCGCATAGTTGGAAAACTCCTCCGGCGAAATCCGGATCGCCGCGCCGGTGGGACAGGAGCGCACGCACGCGGGTCCGCCCTGTATGCCTTTGCACATATCGCATTTCACCGCCTTCTTGCCGGTTGCGGCCTTCTTCTCCTTCTTGTTTATCGGCGCTTCGCCGGGCCCGGGGCCGCGGCCGAGCAGCAGCCATTGCAGCAGCCCGGGCTTCTGCGGCGGCTTTACCGCCATGTGGATCACGCCGTACGGACAATTGCGTTCGCAGTTGCCGCAGCCGATGCAGTTGTCGGCGATGAATACTTCGCCGTTCGGCGCGCGATGGATCGCGTCGGGCGGGCAGTCCTTCATGCAATGCGGATGTTCGCAGTGCCGGCACGACGTCGGTACGTGCACGCTGGCAAAGGTCGGACCCGCTTCGCGGTCGAGGCGCGAGGTACCGCCGTGGGTTTCCGCGCATGCCTTCTCGCAGTTGTCGCAGCGCACGCACAGCGACTCGTCGATCAGCAGGATATCGGTCGCCTCACCCGCGCCTTGGGTCATGAGGAACGAAATGATGTCGCCGCTGCCGGGTGTCGCCTGCATCGCCAGATTGGCCGCGGTGCGCTGCTGATGTTCCTCCTGCAGACGCAGCTTGAGCACCGGGATGCGCGAGATGAGTTTGAGGAAGCTGGGAGCGTCGAGCTGAATCGTCTCGCTGGCTATCGCGGCGCGAGCAGTAGCCGAACGCCGTACTTCGCCGAGCAGGGCCATTTCGCCGACGTAATTGCCGGCTGCGACATAGCTCAGCACCACATCCTTGCCACCGATATTGCGCGAGATCGTCAGCGAGCCGACACGCACGAGATGCAAAGTGTCGCCGGGTTCGCCTTCGCTGAACAATACGTCGCCGGCCTTGAATCGCTGCAACGTGGACGCGGCGACGACATCGGCGAGCTGGTCGGCATCGGCCTCGGGCGCGAAGCGCGACTGGATCGTGCGCAGCACGAACACCTGATCGATCCCGCGCTTGATCGCCTCGACCGAATTGATCAGGCGGTTCATCGAACGCCGCGGGGTCTCGATCAGCACGCAGTTTGCGCCGGCGACCACGCTGGCCGAACGGCGACGTCCGGAAATCAGGCCCATCTCGCCGAAGAATTCGCCGCGGCGCAGGGTGATGGCGCCGCCGCTCACCTCGTCGACGATCACGCGCACGTCGCCTTCGACGATGCTGAAAAAGCTGTTCGTGTAGTCGTTGCGCTCGAAGATCGTTTCGCCGGCTTTCGGTGTGCGCAGCTCGGAATCGAGCATGAACTCGCGCAATTGCAGCGGCGTGATCTGCGCGAGCAGGTGCACGTTCTTCTGCACCCGCGCGAGCGCTTCGTCGACGCTGCGAAAGCCGGGCAGGGCGGCGAACTTGGCCTTGAGCAGCGGCGCGTCGGCGGGCTCGACCTGGCTGCCGAGGATGTATTCGATCACCTCGTAGCCCTGATTCATCGCCTGCTTGATCAGCGGATAGCCGCCGAGCGCGCCGACGATGTACAAGCCCGGCACGTTCGATTCGTACTGCGGGCTGATCGCCGGCACGGAAGCCGGATCCTTGTTTGGAAATACCACGCCACAACCCTCGACGAACGCACGCGGCGCGGTCGCACCCAGGCGCGCGATGACGCGGTCGATCAGAATCTGCGCCTTGCCGTTCTTGGTCGCGAGGATCATGCGACCCTTCTTGCGCCCGACGCTCAGCGCATCGACGCGCTCGGGCGCGGAGTCGTAATAGCACTCGATCAGACCGTCGTCGATCGCCTTGAGGATCGCCGTTTCGTTGCCTTTCTTCGCGCGCCCGAACTCGTCCTTGCGATTGATGATGACGACGTTGTTCTGCCTGGCCAGCGCAATCGCGTTTTCGATCGCCGCGTCGCCGGCGCCGACCACGACGATGGTTTCGCCTTCGTATTCGTCCGGGTCGTCGAGCTGGTATTGCACGAAGGGCAGGTCTTCGCCTGGACAGCCGAGCTTGCGGATATTGCCCTGCAGGCCGATGCCGAGCACGACGCAGTCGGCCTCGATGGTCTGCCCGTTGGCGCACTTCAGGCTGAAGGTCGCGCCGTCCTTCTTGATCGACGCCACTTCGTGCTTGCAGCGCACATTGATCTTGAGGCGCTGCGCGGCTTCGTTCCAGCCGTCGAGAATCCCTTCGCGCGAGCCGGCCTGGAACGGCACCGGCGAGCGCAGCGGCAGAATCCCGGGCTCGTCCATGACGAACTTGCCCTTCTGGTAGCGGTAGATCGTGTTGGACAGGTGATCTTCGGCTTCGAGCAGCACGTGCGCCACGCCGCGCTCGGCCGCGCGCGCACCGGCGGAAATGCCGCCCGGGCCCGACCCGACTATCGCGATCTTGAAGCGTTCCGCCACGTGCTGCCTCCCCAGCTTTTGGCCTTTCGGGACAACAACATCATAGCAAGCCCTGCGACCTCGGCGACGGCTCAGGAGCGCAGTGCCGGTGCGACCGGGGCCACGCCGATCTGCGATGATGGGCACGGTGTGTCAGGAGATTGTCGCAGTGAACCCCAGCCCCGAATGGATTACCAGCGTCGACGCCTGCGTCGAGCGCATTTTCGCCATGGCCGGCACTGAACTGCGCGTGGCCGCGCCGCTGGGTCTGGGCAAGCCGAACGTTCTGCTCAACGCGATCTATCGGCGCGTGGCGGGCGATGCGTCGCTGCGCCTGGATTTGTATACCGCGCTGTCGCTGGCCCGGCCCAAACCCAAGTCCGATCTGGAGCGGCGTTTTCTCGAACCGTTCCTCGCCCGGCATTTCGGCGCGGACTATCCCGATCTGGCCTATGTCGCAGCTCAGCATGCCGGCACGCTGCCGGCGAACGTGCGCATCCGCGAGTTCTATCTGCAATCCGGCGCGATGCTCGGTATCGCCTCGGCGCAGCGTGACTATGCAAGCCTGAATTACACCCACGTCGCACGCGATCTGGTCGAACGCAGGGTAAATGTGATCGTGCAACTGGTCGCCGCGCGCGAAGAGACAGGGCAAGTGCGCTACAGCCTGGCCTGCAACCCGGACGTCACCGTCGACCTGATCGAGCAGATGCAGGCCGCCGGTGTCGCGCGGCCATTCGTGGTCGGCGTCGTGCATGCGGACTTGCCCTTCGTCGGCAACGAAGCGGAGGTCGATGCGGGATTCTTCGGCGCGCTGCTGTTCGATCAAGCCTGCCGTCACACCTTGTTCGCGTTGCCACGCGAGCCGGTCGATGCGGCCGAATATGCGATCGGCCTGCACGCGAGCACCCTGGTGCGCGACGGCGGCACCCTGCAGATCGGCATTGGCGCCCTGTCCGATGCGCTGGTACATGCGTTGCTGCTGCGCCAGCGCGACAACGCGAACTATCGCAATGCCTTGGCCGCGCTTGGTGCGGACGCCGCCGGTACGGACAGTCTGAGCGCGCGCATCGGCGGTGTGAATGGGTTTTCGCGTGGGCTGTATGGCGCCAGCGAAATGCTCATGGACGGTTTCATGCATCTGGCCAAGGCCGGCATTCTCTCGCGCCGCGTCTACGCCGATTTCGCCATCGAGCAGGCGCTCGAAGACGGCTGCATCGAGGAAACCCTGCACGAGCATGCGGCCGATGCCCTGCACGCGAGCGGCGCCTTGCCCGACCGCATCGACGAGCGTGAGCTTGCGCGCCTGATGAAATTCGGGATTTTGCCGCAAAATACAGAATTATACGGAATGGCCCTGCGCCTGCCGGACGGTTCGAGCCTGACCGCCGACCTGAGCAGCAGCGACGCGCGTCAGCAGTGGAACCGAGCGCTGGCCGGGCGCAGATTGCGCGACGGGCGTTATCTGCGCGGAGCGTTCTATCTCGGCTCGAACGAGTTCTACGCCTGGCTGCGCGGTCTCGCCGGCGACGATTTCGACGGCCTGTCGATGACGCGGGTTTCCGATATCAACCAGCTTTACGGCGGCCACGAGGCGCTGGATGCACTGCAGCGCCGCGGCGCGCGCTTCTTCAACACCTGCATGATGGCAACCGTGCTTGGCGCGGCGGTGTCCGACGCGCTCGACAACGGACAGGTGGTCAGCGGCGTCGGAGGGCAATACAACTTCGTCGCGATGGCGCATGCGCTCGAAGGCGGCCGCTCGGTGCTGATGTTGCGCAGTACGCGTGCACATGCGGGCAAGCTCGAATCCAATATCCTGTGGAACTACGGCCACACCACGATTCAGCGTCATCTGCGCGACATCTACGTGACCGAATACGGCATCGCCGATCTGCGCGGAAAGTCCGACGAGGACTGCATCATTGCCATGCTGGCGATCGCCGATGCACGCTTTCAGAATCAGCTCGCCGCGCAGGCAAAGGCAGCGGGCAAGCTGCGCCGGGATTTCACGATTCCTGCAAAGTGGCGGGAAAATACCAACAAGAAACTGTCGCTTGCACTATCTTCTCCACAGATTGTCTCGCTGTTTCCGGCTTTCCCATTCGGCAGCGATTTCAGCGCGGAGGAGCTGCGCCTGCTGCCGGCGCTGGTCAAGTTGAAGAATGTTTCCGCGAGCAAGCCGGGGCTGGCAGCGTTTCTGCTCAAGTCCCTGTTCCCCCAGTCTCCGCCGGCCGATGCCGAGACCTTGCTGGCGCGCCTGAATCTGCAGCAGCCGCGGAACCTGAGCGAGCGGCTGACGCGGCGGATGGTGCTTGCGGCGCTCACGACGGATTAATCGATAGCATTCGAGGTTTACCGGCAACAACCGGTAAACTTCGCATCCTGCAAACGATGCGATTTGAACGATGTGGCTGCGATCATGAGCAAGCTTGACCAACCGGGTGTCTGGCCGCGACGCGTATCGATAGGTGTGCGCGTGGGCGGTGTCGCCGTCGGCGGCGGCGCGCC
>JAYTQX010000255.1:0-2291 GCA_043746455.1 Pseudomonadota bacterium | reverse complement strand
TGCCGGTGCGCCGCCTGCTTGCGCTGGCCGAAATCGCGCACAGCATGGTGGCCGTGGACACCGGCCCTGCACACGTGGCTGCTGCAGGCGGCTGTCCACTCGTCGTGCTGTACGGCCCGCAATCGCCCGAGCGCTGGGATCGCCGCAGCGCGCTCGGCCGACCGGTGATCAATCTCGGCGGCGCGCAGCCGGGCGGGCGCGTCGACGCAATCGACGTGGACAGTGTCGTACACGCGTGGTCGAGCATCGCACGCGGCTAGAAGCGGTATCGCGAGCGGCAACCCTCAGGGCAACGAGGCGATGCCGGCTTGCGCCGCGCGGGCAAAGCGCGCTTCCAGACCATCCGTTTGCGGAGCCTGCGCGAACCATACCGCCAGCGCCTGCTGGAGCTCGGACTCCGGCGTCGTCGCCGCACGGTCGCGCATGCGCGAGGCGAGGCGTTTCACCTGGTAGTTCATGCGCCGCTGGCGATCCTCGGCTGGCGTGTCCATGCCCGCAAGAAATTCAAGTTCAACCAGTCTGTCGCGCGCCTGCGTATCATCGGCTTGCTCCGATCCGACACCGGCGAGCGCGCGCGCGTGACGTGCATCGAGGGCTGCGGCAAGCCCGGCGTCCGCCGCCTGCAGCGCCTGCAAGCGCGGCGTCACGGCATCGACCGATTCAGCGCCTGTTTCAAGCACGCGCAGCAAAGTATATTTTTCCAGCGCAAGGGTGTAGCGCGACAGATGCTGCCGGCGCGCGGCATCCTGCAGATGCGCAGCGATCGCATCGTGCGCTTTGCGGTAGCGTTGTTCGAGGGCGCGATCATCGCAGCGTAGCGCCTGCCAGCGCGAATCGAGATCGCGCAGTTTCGCCTTGATCGAATCGCCGGTTTGCGCATTAGCGCCACGCAATGCATCAATTTCATCAAGCAGGTATTGCGTCTGCGCACGCGCGGCCGTGGATTGAACTTCGCGTTCCTGGCGCGCGGTATCGAGCTTGCCGAACGCCGCGTCGCAGGCGCTGCGGAACGCATGCCATTGACGCTGGTCGGTCGTGCGCTTGCCGTTGCCCAGCGCGGTCCATTGCTGCTGCAATTCGCGCGCGTTGCGTGCGACGCTGCGCGGGTCGGTCGCCTGCGACAACGCCGAAGCGCGTTCGATCAGCTGCTGCTTTGCCGCCTCAATGGCCGCTGTGTGCGCGTCGATACGCGGTGCGATCGCGCCGATCGCTTCCTTGATGCGCTTGCCCAGACGCGTGCGTTCGCGTGGATCGACGGCGTCGAGCGAGCGCAGCGCCTCGCCAAGTTTGACACGCAGGTCGCCGACCGCCTTCCAGTCGCTGATTTCCGTCGGCAGCGACGCAGCGGTTTGCAGCAGATTCTGGATATCCTCCGAATGCGCGTGGCGCAACTCATCGCGCTTGTTGAAATAGCCCTTGGCGGGTTTCAGCATGCGATGGCACAGCGCATGGAAGCGCCGCGCGATGCCGGTTTCACCCGAGCCTGATACGCCTTCGGATGCATCCAGTCGTTGCCATTCCTCGCGCGCCTCGCGCACGCGGGTCGCCAGCGCATCCGGATGCAGCTTGGCCTCGGCCAGGCCATCGATGCTTGCGCAAATCGTCTGCCGGCGTTGCTGATTGGCCCACAGTTGCCAGCGCTTGAGCTCGTCGTAGCGCGCATGCAGCGGTGCCAGCCGGCTTTCCAGCGGAGCGGGCAGGGCGCCGATCATCGACGTCAGCGTGACGAGTCGATCGTGCGTTGCATGCGAGCTGCCGACATCGCCGGCTTCCAGCGTCGTCGCGTAGCGCGTAGCGAGTTCCTCGATTTCGCGCAAATGAACATGGCGCAGGTCGCGCTCACGCTGCGATTCGGCGGCGGCGCTGGTCAGCGCCGCATCGAAACGCGCCTTCGAAGCGAGGAGTTCGACCGAGAGCAACGCGGGCATCGCCGCGTCAGCGGCACCCTTGGCATGGTTTACCGACGACGCGGCCAAAGGTTGGGGTTCCGCTACCGATGGAACAATGGATGCTTGTGGATTTTGCGCATTTGTACGCATTTGCCGGATCAGGGCGGCGGCGCCGTTGTAACGTGCCCGAAGGTCTGCCGGTACCGTGTTGCCAAGCGCCTGCCACTCTGCCTCGATCGCGACGAGCGCCGCATCGTTGGTGGCTGCCGGTCTGCGCATCAGCATTTCGAGACGTTCGCAAAGTTGGCGCGCCTGGCGCGCTATCGCATCCGTGTCGCCGCTACCGATGCGCCGCGACGCAACGAGATCGCGTGCGCGCCGGCTGACCGCCTTGTCGGTCTT
>JAYTQX010000254.1:0-2110 GCA_043746455.1 Pseudomonadota bacterium | reverse complement strand
TGTACGCGCAATTCGGCAGAAGCACCATCCCCCTCCCGACCTCCCCCTTGAAGGGGAGGAGAATAGTTGACAGCACGGAAAATTAGCGGCCGCTCAGGCGCGCGCGGCGACCTCGTCGATATGCCTGAGCAGATCCGCTGGATCGGCATAAACGCGGAACGCGCCGGCGCTTTGCAGTTCTTCCTCACCGTAGCCGCCCGACAACAGACCGACGCCAAGGCCACGCGCGCGCTGCGCCGCGATCATGTCCCAGATGCTGTCGCCGAGCACGAGCGAGTCGCGGATATCGACGCCGAGACGATCGGCCGCGGTCAGGAACAGATCCGGATCGGGCTTGGCGTATTTGACCTGATCGCGAGTGACCACGGGCACCTTGTTTGGATCGACGCCGAGCGCGGCCAGATTGTGCCCGGCGGTTTCCATGCGTCCGCTGGTCGCGATCGCCCAGGGCGTGCCCTGATCGGTCAGATAGTCGAGCAGCTCGCGCGCGCCGGGCAGGGGACGCACACTGGCGGACAAATTTTTATACGCTTCGGCGTGGCGCACGCGCAGGCGATCGAGCCGCTCCGGCGTATTGTCGAAACCGGTTTCGCGCAACAGGATATTGGCGAACAGCCCGCCGCTCATGCCGATCTTGCGATGGATGCGCCAAACCGACAGCGGAATGCCTTCCTGGTCGAGCGAGGATTTCCACGCGAGTACGTGCTGGTAGACGCTGTCGATCAGTGTGCCGTCGAGGTCGAACAGAAATGCGGTCTTGTTGCGTGCCATGGAACTTTTCCTCGGAGCTGCGCGCTCAAAAAATATGCAGGACGCCAACCCAATTGAGCAGGATGATCAGCGCGATCACGCCGAGCAGGACGGTGCGTATGCGCCAGGAGAAAGCTATTCGCCTCTGCTCGGGCGACTGTTCGCGTGACTGCGCAACTTCATCCGCGTAGCGCGTGGGCGGTTCGATACCGGCCTCGCGCAACAGTGCACGCGCGCGTGGTTGATCTTCCGAGCGCACCACCCACACCTGTGGCCAGATCGCGGGATCGACCCTGGCGCTATAGCTGGGTCCCTTGTAGTCGTGGCCGGCGTAGTTGCGCCGATTGGTCACGCTGGTTTGAATCCCGGCCTCGGCCATCATCGCAACGACGCGGTCGATGTTCTGCAGGCGCTGCGAGGTATAAATTTGTCTCATGGGTGCTTGATGTCGACGACACGCATCATGCCTTCCTGCGCGGTCGATGCGACGAGGCGGCCATCCGCCGAGAAAATCTGGCCGCGTGCAAGGCCGCGCGCACCTTGCGCGGTCGGGCTGTCGCAGGAATACAGCAGCCAGTCGTCGGCGCGGAACGGACGGTGGAACCACATCGCGTGATCCAGGCTCGCAACCTGCACATTGCTCTGCAGGAACGAGATGCCGTGCGGCAGCATCGCCGTGCCGATCAGGTTGAAATCCGACGCGTAGGCAAGCATCGCGCGGTGCAGCTCCGGCGAATCGGAGATACGGTCGACCAGACGGAACCAAACGTTCTGCAATGGCGGACGTTTTTCCGGCATCAATTCGTCGCGCTGATCGACATAGCACAACTCGAATGGGCCGCTGCGGCCGAACCAGCGCTGCAGCTTGGGCGGCAGTTTGGCGAACTCCGCCGGCGCGAGCGACTTGCGCGGCGGCAAGTCGTCCGCCTGCGGTACATTCGGCATCGGGATTTGGTGTTCGAAACCCGGTTCGGCGATCTGGAACGAAACAGTGCAGTTGAAAATCTGCTCGCCGTGCTGGATCGCGCTTACACGCCGTGTGGAAAAACTCTTGCCGTCGCGCGTGCGCTCCACGTTGTAGACGATCGGCGCTTCGATGTCGCCCGCGCGCAGGAAGTAGGCATGCAGCGAATGTGCGCCACGCCCGGCCTCGACTGTCTGCTGCGCCGCCGACAACGCCTGGCCGAGTACCTGGCCACCGAACACGTAACGCGTACCGATATCGCGGCTCTGACCGCGAAAAAGGTTGTGTTCGAGGCGCTCGAGCCCGAGCAGCTCGACCAGCTCGGTGACGATAGGGTTTGGCATAGGTTCTCCGTGATTGGCAGCGCGAAGTATAGCCGCGACTCGCAAAACTGGG
>JAYTQX010000253.1:0-17411 GCA_043746455.1 Pseudomonadota bacterium | reverse complement strand
CAAGCGCACCGCTCGAGCGCATGGGCGACGTGCTCGATCGTCTGTATTCCGCGTGCGCTTTCGACGACGTGCGCCGACTTTGGTGGGTGGCGAACGGCGTGCTCGACGGTGTGCGTTCGTCAGCGATCGTCGCGAGCATCGCAATCAAGCTGCTGTTCGGCAAAGTCGATCGCGAGATCAAGCGCCTGGGCGACGAAGGCGAAGCGGCTTTCGCGGCTGCGCCGCCGCGCGACCTGACCCGGAACCTGCTCTACTACCTTGCGCATGCCGACGTCGAAACCGCGCGCGCGGGAGATATCCGCGAGCTGTACAAACTCGATAGCCTGTTGCCCAGCGCGCAGGAGCTCGAACACGCGCACGGCTCGATCTCCGGACACAATCGCGCCTTGCTCGACACGGTTGCCGCGGCGATCAAGGAAGACCTGCTGCATGTGAAGGAAGCCCTCGACATCTTTCTGCGCGCCGGCGGCGATCCGGCCTCGCTCGCGGCGCAGACCGACGTGCTCGATCGCATCGCCGATACGCTCGGCATGCTCGGTCTGGGTGTGCCGCGCCGCCTGATTACCGAACAGCGCGAAATTGTCGGGCGCATCGCTCTCGGCGCGGCACAGGCGGACGAGGCGACGCTGCTCGACGTCGCCGGCTCGCTGCTGTACGTCGAAGCCTCGCTCGACGACCACATCGCGCGTCTGGGCGTTGATCCGCTGGCGGCCAGCGCGCAGGAAACGCAATTGCCGCAGGCCGAGATTGCGCGCGTCCTCGATGCGCTGATGCGCGAGTCGGCGGTGAACATCGCGCAGGTCAAGACCGACATCATCGCGTTCGTCGAGGCGCCTTGGGATCATTCGCGTATCGAACAGATTCCGCGCCTGCTCGAGGAAGTTTCCGGCGCCGTCGACATGCTCGGCCTGCGCGAAGCGGCGCAGCTGATCATCGGCATCCTGCGCTTCGTCGAGACCGAGTTGTTGCAGCATCGCCGCGTGCCCGATCACCGGCAGATGGACCTGTTGGCCGATGCGCTCAGCTCGATCGAGTACTACCTTGAGGCGACGCGTGGGCAGCGGGCGGGGCGCGAACGCATTCTGGACAAGACCGAAAGCAGCCTTACCGCGCTCAACTACTGGCCGTTGCCTTCCGCCGCTGCGCGTCAGATTGCGCCGCTGGGTGATCAACCGTTGTCGGTCGACGAACCACTCGCGCCTGCCGAAACAACGTCAACGCATGTCGAAGCCGAGGTTTCGCCACACGCCGCGAACGAGGCCGATGCATTCATTGCGGAGGCAGTTTTCGATGCGGGTGCAGTCCAAGCCGAAGCTCCGGTCCAGGTCCAGGCTTCTGCGCCAGCCGAAGCCGAAGCCGTTCAAGCCGAGACGCATGTTCAAGCCGAGGCGCATGCTCCAGCCGTTGTGGCCCATGCCGAAGCGCAGCCCGAAGTTCAAACGCAGCCGGAAATCCGAACGCTGGCCCAAGCCCAACCGCCTGCCGAAGTCGAGCCGCCGGCGCAAGCAGCTGCGGTAGCGGTTGGCGATGAAATCGAGCAGGAAATTCCCGATCCCGATGCGGTCAATAACGGCATCGATTTTGGGTTCGACGTCGATCCCATGCAGGCGCTCGATGGCGAGATACGCGATATTTTCCTCGAGGAAGTGCAGGAGGAAATCGCCAGTCTGCGCGCGCAGCTGCCGCAGTGGCTGGCCAGGCGCGACGACTTCGAGCGGCTCAAGCAGATCCGCCGCTCGTTCCATACGCTCAAGGGCTCCGGTCGTCTGGTCGGCGCCAAGGCGCTAGGCGATTTCGCCTGGAAAGTCGAGAACATGCTCAACCGCGTGCTCGACAAGACCATAGCGCCGAGCGATGCGGTGCAGCTCCTCACGGGCCATGCCGTCGACGCGCTGCCCGACCTGCTGGTCGCCTTGCGCGGTGGCGAGCGGCCGGCGGTCGATATCGTGGCGATCAAGCAAGTCGCCGACCGGCTGGCCGCGGGCGAGGAAGCTTGGGTCAACGAGATGACATTGCGGCCACGCAAAATCGTGCGCCGTGCGCGGGCAGCATTTTCAGTGCAGGATGCCGCCCCGGCGCCCGCCGCGGATTCGGCTTTCGCCTCCGCCTCGCTGGATGGCGAGGGCTTGCCTCAACTCGACGCCTTGCTGTTCGATGTGCTGCGCACCGAAGTCAGCGCGCATCTTGCCGTGATCGATGCGTTCGTCGGCACTGCGCAAAGCGCGCCGGGCACTCCCGTCAGCGCGGAGTTGCTGCATTCCACGCACACTCTCAACGGCGCGATCGCGATGGTTGAACTGCCGCAGATCAGCCAGGCGCTGATGCCGCTGGAAGGGTACGTCAAGGGCCTGCAGGCCTGCGACCAAGCTCCCGATGCCGAGGGTATTGCGGTGCTCGCCGAGGTGTCGGCGCAGATCAAGACGGCAATCTCGGCGATGGAACGCTCGTCCACGCAGCTACCGGATTTTTCCGCATTGGCCGCGCGCATCGAAGTACTGCACGCCGCGTTGCCCGATACGGAATCGCTGGCGCTGTACGCGCACGAAGAGGACGCGACGGATCACGCGCCTGCAAGCGCCGAAACCATGCCCGAACCTGTCGCCCATGAGGCGGCGGCATTCACCACGCCGGTAGTGCCCGCTGCACCGGCACCGCTGACCAGCGCAAAACCGATTCGAGTCAGGGCCGAGGATCAGGCTGCGATCGATGCAGCGCTGGCCCAACTCGAAGCCGAACTGGCGCGCAAGCCGCGCCAGCCGGTCGCCCCGCCCGAAGTTCCCCCGGTCGTCATGGACGACGTTGCACCGCTTCACGATGCGCCCGATGAATCGCCGCAGCTTGAATCTCTGATCTTGACGACCGAACCGGCCGCGGTGGACGAGGTCCCTGCAATGGCGGACTTCGTGCCCACCACCACCGAACCCGTCGATATGCAATCGGCCGAGGCGGCGGATGTCGGCGCTCCGGTCGACGAATCAAGCGAATTCGTCCCGCTGCCGGAGCACGCCGCGCAATACGCGCCGTTGGAGCCGCACCATGCGATGGAGTTCGATGCCGAGCTCGAAGCTGCTGCCCTGGCGTTCACGACCGAGCCGGCCTTCGAGCTCTCGCCGCCGCCCGTCGTCGAGCCCGCGCCGGCTGTCGAAGACACGATTCCCGCCACGCTCGACGAAACCCATGCGCCTGCGCCGGATCACACCCAGGCGCCGCTGGACTTCAGTGAATCCGCAACCGCGGTGCCAGAGTCCGCGACCGTAGTCGAGCCTGAACCCGTGCTGCTGGAACAACACGGAATTGCGGCGCTGGTCGAAGAGCTTGGACCGCCGTCGCCGGTCGACATCAGCGAACCTGCGACGCAGAAACCCGAAGAGCCTGAGCCCACGCAACAACCGCAGGTCGCGGTGTCGGCCGAAGCGGCGCCTCCGCTCGCAGACATCGGCAAACCGACGATCCAGATGCATGAGCCCGAGCCCGTGCCCGCGCCAACATCGCCGGAGCCCGAGCCTGCCCTGCTGGAGCCGCCGCCTTTAGCACCAGCCGAGCCGCTGCCGGCCGGCTGGTATCCGCCACCGCAGATCGACGCCGACTTGCTCGATATCTTCGTCCAGGAAGCCAGGGAAATCCTCGACCATTCCGATGCGCTGATGGCGCGTCTGCGCGAAACGCCGCAGGACCGCGAACTGGTCAGTGGTCTGCAGCGCGATCTGCATACGGTCAAGGGCGGTGCGCACATGTCCGGGCTCGCGCCGATCGGTGATTTGAGCCATGCGATGGAATCCCTGCTCGAGGCGATCAGTGAACAGCGCCGCGGCATGAGCGACGGCGTGATCGTCGCGCTCGAGCACGGTTTCGACAGTCTGCATGGACTCGTGCAACGGGCCGAGTTGCGGCAGCCCGCGCAAATGCCGGAAGCGCATATTCGGCGCATCGAAGCGCTGGTGGCGGAAGAGGCTGTGCCGACAGAAAGCGCAACGGTGCCCGCGCCCGCGGCACCAGTGCCGCCGCCTGCGCCGGCGGTCGCCGCGATCGGCAGCACAACGCCACCGCGTGCGGCGATTGCCGAGGAGGAGGACGCGCAGGCGCGCGCGCCGCAGGAACAGATTCGCGTGCGCTCGGACCTGCTCGATGCGTTGGTCAATCATGCCGGCGAGGTGGCGATCTACCGCTCGCGCCTGGAGCAGCAGGTCGCCGGTTTCCGCTTCAACCTGACCGAGTTCGATGCGACGGTCACGCGCCTGCGCGAGCAGCTGCGCAAGCTGGAACTCGAGACCGAAGTGCAGATTCTCTCGCGCTACCAGCGCACCGACGCCGGTACGTCCGCATTCGATCCGCTCGAACTGGATCGCTTCAGCCAGCTGCAGCAGCTGTCGCGCAGCCTGTCCGAATCGGTCTCCGACTTGAGTTCGATTCAAGGCACGTTCGACGACCTGACGCGTCAATCCGAAACCCTGCTGGTGCAGCAGTCGCGCGTCAACTCCGATCTGCAGGAAGGCCTCATGCGCACGCGCATGGTGCCGTTCGATTCGCTGGTGCCGGCGCTGCGCCGTACCCTGCGCCAGACCGCAAGCGAACTCGGCAAGCGCGCCCAGCTCAAGTTGCAGGGTGCGCAGGGCGAAATGGACCGCAATCTGCTCGAGCGCATGAAGGCGCCATTCGAGCACATGCTGCGCAATGCACTGGCGCACGGCATCGAAATGCCCGCGGATCGCGAGCGCGCCGGCAAGCCGGCCGACGGTGCGGTGAGCATCGCCGTCAGCCGCGAGGCGACCGAAGTCGTGCTGCGCGTCAGCGACGACGGCCGCGGCCTCGATCGCGAGGCCATCCGGCGCAAGGCGGTCGAGCGCGGCATGCTTGCCGCGGATGCGACGGTCAGCGACCGCGACCTCTACGCAATGATTCTCGAGACCGGCTTTTCCACGGCCGAAACCGTCACCCATCTTTCCGGTCGCGGCGTCGGCATGGATGTCGTCAACAACGAGATCAAGCAGCTCGGCGGCTCGCTCGCGATCGACTCGCCGCCCGGCACGGGCGCGGCCTTCACCGTGCGCCTGCCGTTTACCCTTGCGGCCACGCAGGCGATTCTGGTGCGCCTGGGCGAATCGACTTATGCGATCCCGATGTCGGCGGTGCAGGGTGTGGTGCGCATCGCGCACGACGATCTGGACCGGCGTCTGGCGTCGGCCGAGCCGGTCTACACCTATGCCGGGGATTCGTTCGTGATCCACGAGTTGTCGCAACTGCTCGGCGCGCCAGGGGCGCGTATCGTCGACGATGCGCAGGTGCCGTTGCTGATGACGCGCAGCGGCGACCAGCGTGGGGCAATCCGGGTCGATGCGGTGCTTGGTTCGCGTGAAATCGTGGTCAAGTCGGTCGGGCCGCAGATCAGCTCGGTGCCGGGTATTTTCGGCGCCACGATCCTCGGCGACGGTTCGGTGGTGATGATTCTCGACTTGGCGCCGCTGTTGCGCCGCGCAGCCAGCCAGCGCGCGCAGGATGTCGTCAGCGGCGCGCCGGCACCGCTGCTGCGGGCGCCGGTCGTGGCCCAGGAGAAACGCCGTCCGCTGATCATGGTCGTCGACGATTCCATCACCATGCGCAAGGCCACGTCACGCGTACTCGAACGTCAGGAGATGGACGTCATCACCGCGAAGGACGGTCTGGATGCGGTCGAGAAACTGCAGGACCACATCCCCGATCTTGTCGTGCTCGATATCGAAATGCCACGCATGGACGGTTACGAGTTCGCGACCTACATGAAGAACGACGCGCGTACGCGCCAGGTGCCGATCATCATGGTCACCTCGCGCACCGGCGAAAAACATCGCCTGCGTGCGCAGGAAATCGGCGTCGAGCGCTATCTCGGCAAGCCGTATCAGGAGGCCGAGCTGCTGCAGAATATCCACGACGCGCTTGGGGAGCGCCGCTGATGGTTCAGTTGCCCGCAAGCGGAGTGCGCGTTGCCCTGCTCAATCAGGGCGCCGAGCTGAAATCCGGGCTGCGCCGGGCGTTGGTCATGCTTGGCGCGGACATTGTCTACGAGGCGTCAGCAGGCTTGCTCGATCGCGTGCAGCTCACTACCTCGGGTGCGCGCGTGATCGTGGTCAACCTCGGCGCTGATGACGAGCCGGTCCGCAAAATCCAGGATCTGCTCGACATCGGCGACTATGAAATCGTGATCAACGATATCGAGACAACGGCGCAGCTCGGCGATGCCGAACAGCTGCGCTGGGCGCGCTTGCTGGTGGGCAAGATTCTGCAGCGTCCCGACTTTGACCTGCCGCCATGGCCGGAGGGTGCCGAGGTAGTCCCGGGGTCAGCGCCGTTGTTGTCGACGAACCGGCCCCAGCTGAGGGATGACGTGGCTGCGCCAACGCCTGCGGCTGAGGCCGCTCCGCCGCCCGCGCCCGCAGCGGAAGATGCGTCGGCTGGCGTGCGCGCGGATGCCGCGCCGGTGACGGCGCCCGACTGGTCGCTCGCGCCGCTGCACGAACGCGAGCCCGAAACTGCCGACGACAAACTTGCCGCCAGCAACGAATTCGGCATCGAAACCATTCCCGCGCGGGGATACGTTGCGCCAAAAGGTCGTACCAGTGCGGCCGAACACACGGGCGACATCGATCTGGATTTCGATCTCATTCCGCTGGAAGCCGAGGCCGAAAACGATCCAGTCGCGCGCGAGCTGGCCGATGCCCTGCGCGAGCGTGCACGCACGCACGTGAAGCCTCCGCCCGGCGCGCAGCCACCCGACAAACCCCGGAAAAAGTAGGCCCCATGACCGATTCCCTGTCACGCGAAATCCGCGGCGTCATGATCCCGATCACGGGCGGCCGCGTGTTGCTGCCGAACGCCACGATCGCCGAAGTGATTTCCTACAGCGCGCCGGAAAAAATCGAGAACGCGCCGGAGTGGTTGCTCGGGCGCATGACCTGGCGCGGCTGGCGCCTGCCTCTGTTCTCGTTCTCGATACTCAGCGGTATCGCCGCCAGCGAAAGCGTCGGCAATGCCAAGGTTGCCGTGCTCAAGGCTCTAGGCGGCAACGCCAAATTGCCGTTTGTCGCGCTGCTTGCGCAGGGCTTCCCGCGCCTGACCACCGTGCTGCCCGACCTGCTCATTTCGACCGGCGGCGAAGACGGACAGGCGCCGGGCGTGCGCGCGCACGTACTCGTGCGCAACGATCACGCGGTGATTCCCGATCTGGCCCTGATCGAGAGCATGGTCGCCGACGCAATGGCCGCTTAGAGCATCCAACAAGATCTACTACGCTCGATATTGTGTGCCAGCGGTGCTCGGAATTCTCATTTACTGACAAGTAAACTCCGGTTCCTGCGCTCCGGCGTCGCGCAAATTCTCGTCGCTCGCGACGATTTTGTCGGATGCTCAGGATTTGCGGTCGAATCCACCACGGTGGATTTCACTCCCCGGCTGACCCATACTTCGACGCCGGAAACTTGCGCGCGATTGTGGCGAAATTGCGGCAAATTTAATTTTTACCTTTGTGGAAACCGAGCATGGTGAACGAAACGGGCGATCGCGAAGCGCAGATCCAGCGCGCCCTGGGCAAGTCCTGGTTCTATCCGCTGACCCTGCCGGATGGGCGTGCGCTGCCGAGCTCGCATGCCGGTCGTGTCGATGCGATCCATCTGACCCGCGCGCGCATGCTCAATGCGTTCATCGATACCGAGTTCGCGGGTGCGCGCGACGCGTTGAGCGCAATCGACATCGCTTGTCATCAAGGTTATTTCTCGCTGCAGCTTGCGCGCGCCGGCTTCGGCCGTGTCGATGCGATCGACGCACGCGCCGAGCACGTCGCCGATGCGGCCCTGCTCGGCGGGATCTTCGCGACACCCGCACTGCAGGCACGCCAGCGCGACGTGTTCGCACTGCGGCCAGACACCGACGGCAGCCACGATCTGGTGCTGATGTTCGGCCTGTTGTATCACCTGGAAAACCCGGTCGGTGCGCTGCGCGTGGCGCGTGCGCTTGCGCGCAAGGCTTGCGTGATTGAAACCCAGGTCGTTCCGCACATGTCCGGCATGGTCGACTGGGGCAGCTACGAATATGTGCGCCCGCTCAAGGGCTGCTTCGGCATCATCGACGAAATCGACGAGACGCATGCGCCCGAAGCGAGCGTGACCGGCGTGTGCCTCGCGCCGAGCACGGAAGGCCTGCTCTGGCTGTTGCGCGCGGTCGGTTTCCGTGACGCATACGTATTGCCGGTGCCGGCCGACGGTTACGAGCAGCTACGCCATGGCAAACGCGTGATGGTGGCGGCGCTGGTTTGATGACTGCGGGCGCGAAGAATCGCGCCCCCCGCGGCGGCTTCAGGCCAATCCCAGCTCAAGCGCCTGTGCGTGCAGGGCCGGCGTGCCGGCAAGTATGCTGCTCGTGTCGAGCGTCAATTCGCGCCCGCGAAGATCGGTGAACGTACCGCCGGCTTCGCGCACGATCACCGCGAGCGCGGCGATATCGAGGATGTTCACATCCGACTCGATCACCAGATCGAGACTGCCGCGCGCGAGCAGATGGTAGTGGTAGAAATCGCCGTAGCCGCGCGTGCGGCCGCAGCGCTGGATCAGGCCGGCGAGCGCATTCCAGCCGGCGCCGCGCGCCAAGGTCTTGACGTTGCCGAACGAGATCGCGGTCGACGCACCGAACTCCCCAGTCTGCGCGATGCGGATCGGCGCGCCGTTCAAATACGCGCCGCCGCCGCGTCGCGCCCAGGCGGTTTCGCAGAACTCCGAGGCGCTGGATACGCCGAGTACCAGTTCGCCGCAGTGCATCAGGGCGATCTGCGTCGAGAACATCGGATAACCGCGCACGAAGCTGCGCGTGCCGTCGATCGGGTCGATCAGCCAGAGGAAATCGCCTTCGCCCTCGCGGCCTTCTTCCTCGCCGTAGAACGCGTGATCGGGAAATGCAGTCTTGAGTACGCGTTTGATCGCCGCTTCGGCCTCGCGGTCGGCAATCGTCACCGGCGTCTGATCGGCCTTGATCTCGACCGCGAAGCCGGTGCGATAGTGGCACGCGATCACCTTGGCGGCAGCAGCAGCGGCTTGTTTCGCGGTTTCGAGCGCGTCGTCCAGAAATCGAGAAGTCGGCATAGTTTAGATTTTGGGGCTGGCGGCGGAAAAGCAGATGCTACACGCTGCGGCGCTGATCTTCGGTCCTCGGCCTTCAGCCCTCGCCACTCAAAACACCTTGAGCAACTGTCCGCGAATCTTGAGCAGCACCGAACCGTCGGTCTGCGGCTCGCCGACGTACTGCAGGGCGTCGAGCACATGCGTATCGCCGTCGCGCGCGGCGAGCCTGAGCTCGGCCTCGTAGTGGCCGACGGCAGCGGTAAACATGCCGTCGGCCAGCAGCGGCCCGCCGAGATCGCGCAGTTCGCCGGAGATGCCGCCGTCGGGCATGGTGACGAAGGTCGCATGCAGGTCGCTGAGCCGCGCCTGCGCCGCGCCGGACACGGCCGCATCTCGCCACAATGCACTGCCATTCGCACTTTCCAGCCAGGCGCTGCGCAGACGTGCCTGCTTCAGCGCGATTTCGATGCGGCCCTGCAGGTGCAGGTTGGGCACACCGATCGCGGGTTCGAGTATCGTGGCGGGCAGCTGGATCGTCGCATCGCTGATATCGAGCTGGCGATCCGCGTTGCGCGTCAACCTCGCCTGCGCCGTCGCGTCGCCGCCACGGACGCTCACCTGCGCGTCCCAGTTGCCGATCAACAGAGGTAGCGCCTGCAGCTGCCAGTCGAGCGCACCGAGTTCGCGCCCGAACACGCGCATGCTGCCGGCATGACCATGCCACAGGCTGCCGCTCAGGTCCGCCAGGGTTATCGGCCCGAGCCGGCTCGCAAACCAGCGATAGGCGATATCGGCCGGACAGGTCCACGCAGCAACGACGGCGCACAGCGCAACGATCAGGAGACCCAGAATAGATTTGCGCAAAGGTTGCATTGTGTATTTATTCAACTGCCGCCTGCATCAGCGGCCGCAGGTGCGACCGACATTCCGCCCCTCACTGCTGCTCTTCCAGCACCACGCGGGCGTTGACCAGACCCAGACCTTCCACGCGATCCGCGGAAAAATCGCTGGCTTCGACGCCGTAGTCGCGCGCCAGGCTCTCGATCCAGCCGATCAGCGCATCGAAATTCGCCGCCTCGAAACTCACGCGCACGCTGCGCGCACCACTCGGCTCGACGCGCTTGAGGGCGTCCGCAAGGCCGGCGCCGCGCGCGCTGACATCGGCCAGCGCCAGCAGGGACTTGCCGCCGCGGTCGGCAGCGTGAATGTGCGCACTCAGCCCGGGCAGTTCGGCTTGCGTCTGGCGCATCCACGCCAGCGCAGCGCGATCGGCATCCACGCGCGTGGTCAGTTGCTGACGCGCTTGTGCAAGCGGATACCAGACCAGGGCCCAGACCAGCAACAGCGCAACCACGACCGCGCCGATGGCGAGCACGCGCCGGTCGCGTTCGGGCAACGCCGCAAGACGTGCACGTATCATGATTTACCCAGCGTGATACGCACGCGGCCATCGACACCGTCGGCTCCGGGATTGACCGAGGTGACCTCCGCCTTGAGCCCGTCGAGACCGCCCATGCGTTCGCGCACCAGATCGAGGGCCTGCACATCCGGCGCGCGCAGGCTCAGCTCCAGGGTCGCGTTGTGGTATTCGACACCCCTCAACACGACGCGCGTGGAACTGCCGAGCACCGGCGCGACGCGGCTGAGCGCACGCAACAGACCGCCGGCCGCATCGTCGCCGCGCAGGCGCGCCAGTTCGCTCTGCATCAGCTGGCGCGGATCGCCGTCGACGTGGTCGAATTTCGGGAAACTCGCATGCAGCGTATCGCGCATCGCGACATCCAGGCGCGCCGACTCCGCGCGCAGCCGCAGCCAGTCGCCGACCGAGTATATAAATCCCAGAAGCAGAGCGGCGGCCGCCAGTATCGCGGCGAGCCGCCACAGCCGCTGCGCCGGCACCTGCCGATGCTGCGGCGCGAACTCACCCTGCAGCAGATTCGGCGCCGGCTCGGCGCCAAGTTGCGCGGCGAAAAAAGTCAGCGGATCGCGCTGGCGCTCGTGATAACGCGCGATCGTTGCAGGCAGGACCTGCGCCGGCTCGGCGCGGAAATCGAACACTTCGAACGTCACCGGCGGACTCGCCGCCAGCCAGCCGGGCAGGTTCGCGATTTCACACGCGCTCGCCTGTGCAGCGCCGCTGCGCAACAAGGCGCGACCATTCTCGATCAGCAAGGTGGCGCAATCGTCCGACCAGGGCAGGGCCAGGGTTTCCGGAATCAGTGCGTCGGCATGGATGCCATGCTGGGCGAGCGTATCGATCCAGCCGCGCAGCACGTCGCGCGCGACCACGGCGACCACGATCGACGCATCGCCGGATCTGGCGCCGAGCGCGAAGTGCAGTTCCTCGACGGGGCTGGCGAGGCGATCCTCGAGTGCGAACGGCACTGCCTTGGCGAGCTGCGAACTCTGCTTCGACAGCGCCGGCGCATCGAGCAGCAGCACCTGTTCGGACGGCACGAGCACGACGATCCGCTGCGCGCGCGCCAGCGTCTCCGGCGGCGGCGCGCCCGTGCTCGCACCGGACAACGCGCGGCCGCCGGCATCCTGGGCCAGCCAGGCCAGCGTTTCGTCATCGTGCAGGCGCAGCAGCAATCGATCGGGCATGGGTATCGGTGTCGGGAGTTCCGCCGCGATTCTAGCAGTTGATCGCGATTCGTCCTGATAGCCGGATCGAGAAGCGGTTCCTAAAGGTCGGCGCCGCGGCTGCGTTCGATCACACGGATGCCGCCGCCGGCGCCGCCGATGTGATGCTCGATCAGGCTGTAGAACGTGAACGGCAGGCCGTCCAGCGTGATATCGCCGCGTGCGAGGAAATAGCTGCTGTGCACGTCGTAGCATTGGCGCCCCAGCGGCAGAGCGCAGTCGATCACTAGGTCGCGCGGTAACCGCTGCAAGGAATCGTAGCTCGCATGACCATCCTGCCAGATCGCCTTGGCCGCCTGCTCGGTGAGCGTATCGGACAGGGTCATCAGCACGGCCACGCTGGCGGTATTGACGTTGATCGACGTACCGCGCGGCAAGGCGCAGACCTCGGGCGCGAGGCGCGCGTAGACATCGGCGCTGACACCCTTTACCAGACGCAACTCGGACACATGCACAAAGCCCTGTTTCGCCGGGCGATAGGGCACGTCCTGCTGCAGATAGAAGCCATCGTCGGTCATCGACGCGCTGCGCATCCAGTTGGTAATGTTGTTGGCAAGGCCTTGGTCGAGCTTGAGCACCTGCAGCAGGCGCACGAGCTTTCGCTGCCAGACATCGTTGACCTGATTGGGGTTGTCGAGGAGGTTGTTGAGATTGAAACAGCCGTTACGATCGCGCATCGTGGCGGAGATCTCACCGCCCGGCACCGGTGTCGACGGCAGCGGCACCGCCCACGGACTGGTGTTCGCGTCATAGCCGGGATCGCTTGCCTGCGCCTGCGCCAGCACGCGCGCGGCGTAGGCCTCGAGCCCTTGCGCATAAGCCTGCGCCTGCGCTTCGCGCAACTGATTGCGCACTCGCGCCAAGTTCAGTTCGCCGCGATCGAGCAGGCCGGCGATCAGCACGGTCGCGAGTGCGACAACGAGCAGGGCGACGATCAGTGCGACGCCGCGCTGTGGGCTTGTCGGTTTCACAGGTCGGCCACCGGCCAGTCCGAAACGAGCTCGATCACGCGCGTGATTTCGCCATAGCCTGCGGTTTCAATGTGCACTTCGACCGCCCGCGGCAGCGCTGCGTTGGTGCCATCCGCGGCATTGCCGTTCGGCTCGGGCCAGGTCTCCTGCCAGCGCTGCTGCGCATCCAGATAACGCAGGCGAAACGCGCCGACCTTGCTGCGCAGCACGGTCATCTGCGGCTGCGTGCCGGGCGCGCGGTCGAGCACGGCATACACGCCGCGCTCGAGCCTGTCGCCGTCGAGCTGATACAGCACGCGCTGCAGATTGGAGCGCAATTCCGCCTGCGGATTGGCGAAGCCCAGCCGCGTGAACTCCATCCGGTCGGCCGCACCGATGAAGGCCGGCACGCTCGCCGCACCGTAGTTGCCGCGTACCGAGCGCACCACGGCCTGGCGCAGATCGCGATCGAACAAGGCCACGGCGCGTGCCAGCGCGCGGAAATCGTCTTGCTCGCGCACGAGGTCGGCACGCGTGCGCACGATTGAGCTCAAGCCGCCCCAGGCCATTGCCGCCATCGCCGCGAATACCGCGAGTGCGACCAGCAGCTCGATCAGGCTGAAGCCGTGCGCCAATCTATATTTTGCGTATTTGTCCACTTTTCCACAGTTCATTGCACCGATCCTCAACGTTGCAGATCGGTGCCGGTGAAACCGCTCATCTGCACCACGGGGGCGGCCGGCGCGGAGGCCGTGGCGATGCGCACGTCCAGCCGACGGATCGACGGCGCCTGGGTCGATTGCACGTCGAGTTCCCAGCGCCAGTCGCGTCCCGCAAAGCGGCGCTGGCCATTGCTGCGCCCGGCAGCCGGCAGCGGATTGGCCAGGCGCGTTTCGGCGATGACGTTCTGCGCGAGCCAGCCGGCAAGCGTGCGCTCGCGCAAGTCGGCGAACGCATCGGTCTGGGTTGCGGCGGTGCGCATGAGCGCGAGCAGGGCCAGCGCCAGCACGACGAGCGCAATCAGCACTTCAAGCAGGGTGAAGCCGCGTGCGTGCGGCCGCGGGTCAGTGCGCGCGCGCATCGATGCCTGCCAGAGCGACCTGCCCGTCGCCCGTGCCATCGAGCCGATAGCGGCGGTCGAGATCGGGCAGCGCAAGTTCGATGCGGAACGGAGTCAACTCGCCCGAGGCGTAGCAGAGCAGTTGTGGCTTGTCCGGAAATTGTGCCGCGAGCGCAACACCCTGGCCGTCACGCGTGAGCACTGCCGACAGGTTTGCCGGCCAGCTGCGCGGGCGCAATTCGTCGCCGCGATACGGCGCCCACACTTCGTGATCCAGGTGGCTGAAACGGTAGCCGCCGCGAGCGAAGCTCAAGCCGATATCGAGCCCGCTCAGCTCGGCGCGCTCGCAGGCGTAGGTTATCAGCGCCTGCGCGCGCTCGGCCTCGCGCGTGAGCGCGCGTTCGCCGCCGGCACCGGCGATGGCCAGACTCACCGCCGTGGTAAGCACGGCAAGAATCACCAGCACGACGAGTATCTCCATGAGGGTGAACCCGCGCGGGGCGCGCGGGCGCGCGATCAGCGAAAAGCCGCGCGAGCGGGCGACACGATTCATGCCGGCGGTCGCTTACTGATCCCAGTTGCCCACGTCGGCGTCTTCGCCCTCGCCACCCGGCTTGCCGTCGGCGCCATAGCTGAACACGTCGATGTCGCCGTGCGCGCCGGGGTGCAGGTACAGATACGGATGGTTCCAGGGATCCTTGGGCGGTTTGTCGAGATAGCCGCCCTTTTTCCAATTAGGGGCATCCGGCGCGCCGCTGGGCTTGTTCACGAGTGCCTCAAGACCCTGCTCGGTGCTCGGATAGACGAAGTTGTCCAGCTTGTAAATGTTGAGCGCGGTGACGATGGCCTGGATGTCCTGTTTCGCGCGCACGCGGCGCGCTTCGCCCGGATGCTCCATCACGCGCGGCACCACGATCGCGGCGAGAATGCCGAGAATGACCACGACGACGAGAATTTCTATCAAGGTAAATCCGCGCGCGGCGCGCGGATTCGCAATCATGGTGAAACCGTGTTGCCGCGTTGGCGAATGGCGCCTGCTCATGCGTGTGCCTTGTATTGAAAACGGCTGGCGCCGATCATAGCAAAATGACCGCCTCGCCAATGTTCGATGCCAACCTCGACTCCGACAATTCCCACTGGAGCGCGCGCGATCTCGCCGTGCTCTGGCATCCGTGCACGCAGATGCACGACCACGAGCGCATTCCGTTGACGCCGATCGCGCGCGGCGACGGCGCCTGGCTGATCGATCACGACGGTAAGCGCTATCTCGACGCGATCAGCTCGTGGTGGACCAATCTGTTCGGCCACGCCAATCCACGCATCGGCGCCGCGCTCAAGGACCAGGTCGACCGCCTGGAGCATGTGATCTTCGCTGGCTTCAGCCACAAACCGGCAATCCGTCTCGCCGAGGAATTGCTGCGTGTCGCGCCACCGGGATTGGCGCGCGTGTTCTATGCCGACAACGGTTCGAGCGCAGTAGAAATTGCGCTGAAGATGAGCTTTCACTATTGGCGCAACAGCGGGCAGTCGGCCAAGACGCGCTTTGTCGCACTCACCGGCGGCTATCACGGCGAAACGCTGGGCGCTCTCTCGGTCACCGATGTGCCGCTGTATCGCTCGACCTATGCGCCGCTGCTCGGCGATCCGATTTTCGTCGCCTCGCCGGATTGCTATATGCGAGCGGACGGTGAGGATTGGCGCACATATTCGCTGCGTCGCCTCGCCGACGTGCGCGCCGCGCTCGAACTCCATGCGCACGAAGTCTGCGCAGTCATTGTCGAACCGCTGGTGCAGTGCGCGGGCGGCATGCGCATGTACCACTCGGCATACCTCACAGGCCTGCGCCAGCTTTGCGACGAATTCGAGGTGCATCTGATCGCCGACGAAATCGCGGTCGGCTTCGGCCGCACCGGCACCCTGTTCGCCTGCGAGCAGGCCGGCATCACGCCGGATTTCCTGTGCCTGTCGAAAGGTCTGACCGGCGGCTTCCTGCCGCTGTCCGCGGTGCTGACCACCGCGCCGGTGTATGTCGCGTTCTATGCCGAGTATACAAGTGGAAAAGCGTTCCTGCATTCGCACAGCTATACCGGCAATGCGCTGGCCTGCCGCGCTGCGCTGGAGACGCTGGCAATCTTCCGCGACGAACCCGTGCTCGAACGCAATCGCGTGCTCGCCGCCCATCTGGCGACGAAACTGGCGCCGCTCGCCGCGCACCCGCACGTCGCCGAAGTGCGCCAGACCGGCATGATCGCCGCGGTCGAACTGGTGCGCGACAAAGCCACGCGCGCGCCATTCCCCGCCGCCGAACGCCGTGGCCTGCGCGCCTACCTGCATGCGCTGACGCGTGGCGTTCTCTTGCGCCCGCTCGGCGATGTGATCTACTTCATGCCGCCGTATGTGATCACGCGCGACGAGATCGATCTGATGGTCGCGGTCGCCACTGAAAGCATCGACGCCGCCGTGGCGAACTGACCTCGTCTCGCTCTACAACATTATTTTTCCGCCATGCGCATCCCGCGAATCCATACCGATCAGCCGCTACGCACGGGCACCGAAGTACTGCTGCCCGAACAGGCCGGCGAGCATGTCGCGCGCGTGCTGCGCCTTGAGCGCGGACATCCGCTGATCCTGTTCAACGGCGACGGTCGGGAATACGAGGCGACGCTGGCGACCTTGGCCAAGCGCGCGGTCAGCGCGGAAATTCACGCCGTGCGCGAGGTCGATCGCGAATCGCCGCTCAAGCTCACGCTCGTGCAGGGCATCGCGCGCGGCGAGAAGATGGACTGGATCCTGCAGAAGGCGACCGAGCTGGGCGTCGCGCGCATCGTGCCCGTGATCACCGAGCGCACCGAGGTCAAGCTCGACGAGGAACGCGCCGAACGCCGTGTTGCGCACTGGCGCAGCGTGATCGCCGGTGCCTGCGAACAAAGCGGGCGCACGCGCCTGCCTGAGATCGAAGCACCGCAGCGCCTGGTCCGCTGGCTCGACGGCCTCGCCGACGACGGCACGCTGCGCCTGGCGTTGCTGCCCGGAGGCGAGGCCGGTTTGCGCCAATTTCCACAAATGGAAAATTCCTCATTCAAGGAAACGGGCGCCTTGCTCTGCGTCGGACCGGAGGGCGGATTTTCCGAGCAGGATGCCGCGCTGCTGCGTCACGCCGGCTTTCACGGGTTGCGCCTGGGGCCGCGCATCCTGCGTACGGAGACGGCGGGATTGGCCGCGCTGGCGGCCTTGCAGGCGATTGCGGGCGATCTATAGAAACGGAACGTCATTTCGGCGGGCGCAGACGGCGCGTTACAATGGCGCCATGCAGACACCTCCGATCATCCACTCCAGACGTGTTGCCGAAGGCAGCCGCTTTCTCAAAGTCGAAATACTCGATCTGGAATTTTCCAACGGCGAACGCCGCACCTACGAGCGCTTGCAGGGCGGCGGTCTCGGCGCGGTGATCATCGTGCCGATGCGCGACGACGACACCGTGCTGCTGGTGCGCGAATACGGTGCCGGCATCGAGCGCTACGAACTGGGTTTGCCCAAGGGCCGCCTCGATCGCGACGAAACCGTGGAGCAGGGCGCCAATCGCGAACTGAAGGAGGAAATCGGCTTCGGCGCGCGTGAGCTGCACATCCTGCACACGCTGTCGCTGTCGCCCTCGTACATGTCGAGCATGACCCACGT
>JAYTQX010000252.1:0-9269 GCA_043746455.1 Pseudomonadota bacterium | reverse complement strand
GGCATTGGCGCGCTCACCGCGCGTCAGGCCGAGATGGCGATCGACGAGGCCGACATCGTCGCGCTTGTGGTCGACGCACGCGAGGGCGCGCTGCCGCAGGATCGCAACGTGCTGGCCGCACTGCGCCGCCAGGACAAACCGCTGCTGCTCATCGTCAACAAGGTCGACGGCGTCGACGAGAACAACGCGCGGGCGGAATTCGCCGCGTTCGGTTTCGCCGATCCGATTCTGACCTCGTCCGCGCATTCGCGTGGCCTGCCGGCGCTGATCGAGGCGATTGCCGCGCATCTGCCACCGGTCGATCCGGATGCGATCGCCACTGCCGACGGCGCCGACGAAGGCATCCGCGTGGCCATTGTCGGCCGGCCGAATGTGGGCAAGTCGACTCTGGTCAATCGTCTGCTCGGCGAGGAGCGCGTGGTCGTCTCGGAAATCGCCGGCACGACGCGCGATTCGATCCGCGTACTGCTCGAACGCGACGGCAAGCGCTACACGCTGATCGACACCGCCGGCATCCGGCGGCGTGCGCGCGTCGAGGAGGCGGTCGAGAAATTCAGCGTGATCAAGACCCTGCAATCGATTGCCGCGGCGCATGTCGCCGTGCTGCTGCTCGATGCGAAAGAGGGCGTCTCGGAACAGGACGCAACCCTGATCGGTCACGTGCTCGATGCCGGCCGCGCACTGGTGATCGCGGTCAACAAATGGGATGGCCTGAGCACCTACGAGCGCGAACAGTGCAGAAGTTCACTTTCGCGCAAACTGGATTTTGTGTCCTTTTCCACGCCGTTGTTCATCTCGGCGCTGCACGGTTCCGGCATCGCCGAACTCATGCGCGCGATCGGCCGTGCACACAAGTCGGCCACACGCGAGTTCGGATCGTCCGAGCTGACCAAGGCGCTGGAGCAGGCCTACGAAGGTTACCAGCCGCCGCTTGTGCGCGGCCACGCGCCGAAATTGCGCTTCGCCCATCCAGGCGGCAGCAACCCGCCCACTATCGTCATCCACGGCAGCCGTACCAGGCACATCGCCGACGGCTATCGCCGCTATCTGGAAAACTTCTTCCGCAAACGCTTCAAGCTCGAAGGCACGCCGATCCGCATCGCATTCAAGGAGAGCGAAAACCCGTTCGCGGGACGCAAGAACGAGTTGACCGAGAAGCAGGTCAAGAAACGCAAGCGGCTTGTGCGCAACGCGAAGAAGCGCTAGATAGAGGAAGTGCCCCCTTCCGCCCTCCGGGCACCTTCCCCCGCTCATGCAGGGGAAGGGAAAAATCAGTGCACTGCACTCTGGAATCCTTCCCTCGCTCACGCAGGGGAAGGGAAAGATCAGAGCACTGCACTCTGGAATCCTTCCCTCGCTCACGCAGAGTAGGGGAAAGATCAGGGCACTGCATTCTGGAATCCTTCCCCTGCGCAGCGGGGGAAGGTGCCGAAGGCGGAAGGGGGCGCTCATATGTGCAAGCACATTCAGTCGATAAATTGAAATGGCTGCTGTCGACCAATTCAATCACGCCGAAGTTACTGCCGCAATTCTCGCTGGTGGCGAGGGCAGGCGTGTCGATGGCCACGACAAGGGCCTGTTGTCCCTTGCCGGCAAACCTCTGATCGCGCACGTTGCTGCGGCACTACAAGGGCAGGTCGGCACGATTGTGATCTGCACCAGTCGACACGAAGGTGACTACGCAGTGTTCGGTCAGGTCGTGCACGATGCAACAAGCGGTTTTCGTGGCCCGCTCGCCGGCATTGCGAGCGCGCTCGCCCATTGCTCGACGTCATGGCTGCTCACGGTACCCGTCGACGGGCCGAATCTTCCTGTCGATCTTGCAAGGCGGTTGCACGCGGCGGCGCTAGCGGCAAAAACCGATGCTGCCGTCGCATATGACGGAACGCGCCGCCAGCCGCTGTTTGCGCTCTATCGCAGCGCGTTGGCCGGGAGTGCGGCAGAGGCGTTGGCGGAGGACTCGCCGGCATGGCGCTGGCAGGAAGAAATCGGCGCCACGCAGGTCGATTTTCCCGACACACCGCAGGCCTTCGCAAATCTGAATACACTGGACGAATTCCGCGACTGGGAACGACTGCATGCAAGTTGATGCGCCCGCATTTCCGACCGGGCTGGGACTCGCCGAGGCGCAATCTCGCATTGTGGAAATTGCGTCAAAGTATAAATTGGGTGCGGAATCGATCCTGCTGGAATCGGCACTCGGCCGCGTGCTCGCGAACGATGTGATCGCGCCCTTCGACGTACCCGGCTTCGTCAACTCGGCGATGGACGGCTACGCCGTGCGCGGCGCCGATTTGTCGGCGCAAGGCGATACGCACCTGCGCTTGATCGGCGTTGTGCTTGCCGGCGGCGCGGCGGCGCCTGACGTGCTGCCCCGCACCTGCGTGCGCATCACGACCGGCGCACCGCTGCCAAACGGCGCAGACACCGTGGTGATAAAGGAAAATACCCACGTTTCTGCCGATGGCGATACGGTCATTATCGCGGCGGGTACGCTAACCGGTGCGAATGTACGTCCGGCTGGAGAAGACTACGCCGCAGGAGATTTCGCGCTGGAGCGCGGCAACGTGCTCACACCCGCGCGGCTAGGCGCACTGGCGTCGTTCGGCCAGACCCAGATCGAGGTCGGGCGTCGACCACGCGTCGTGCTGCTGACGACCGGCGACGAACTCTTTGCGCCCGGATCGCCCCTCGGTTTCGGCGGCATTTACGATTCCAACCGTTACAGCCTTGGCGCGCTGATCGAACAGCATGGCACGCAACTGTTGCGCCACGAGCGTCTGCGTGACGATCCCGCGGTGCTGCGCGATGCCTTGCTGCGCGCGGGCAGGGACGCGGATATCGTGGTCAGCAGCGGTGGCGTCTCGGCGGGCGAGGCGGACTATTTGCCGCGTCTGCTTGCCGAGGTGGGGAAAGTATATTTCTGGAAAGTGCGCATCAAGCCCGGCCTGCCGTTTCTCTGCGGCGGCATCGGCTCGGCGCTGGTGTTCTCACTGCCGGGGAATCCGGTTTCCGGCATTGCCACGTTTCTGACTCTGGTCAGGCCCGCGGTCGATGCGCTAACCGGTCGGCACACACAGGCGCCGCAGTTGCGCGCACGTCTTGCGCTCGCGGTGCAGAAGCGCCATGCGCGCACCGAATTTATGCGCGCGAGCCTGCAATGCGACGAATCCGGCACACTGCTGGCGACGCCACTGAGGAAGCAGGGTTCGGGCATGTTGCGCGGCGTTGCCGAGGCGAGCGCGCTGATCGTGTTGCCCGAACCAGCCCGGGAATATGCGGCGGGCACGGTCGTCGATGTGCTGCCGCTGCCCGGCTGGCCTTGAACGGGAATGCTACAGTTCGCATATGAGTGCCGTGCAGCCGCAAAATACATCGCGTGTGCTGGAAATTACGCCGCTCGACGCGCAGCGCGCGCAGGCGCGCGGCGCCTTGCTGCTCGACGTGCGTGAAGACGACGAACGCGCCGCCGGCATGCCGGCGGGCGCGGTCGGCTTGGCGCTCGGTGAGATCGAAGCGCGCATCGCCGCGATTGAGCCGGATCAGCAACGCGAAATCCTCGCGCTCTGCAGCAGCGGTCGACGTTCGCTACGCGCCGCGGAAACACTGCGCGGCCTTGGTTATGCGCGTGCCGTTTCCGTCGCCGGTGGATTCAAGCGCTGGAACGAGGAAGGTTTGCCGCTCGCCGCGGGCGGCTTCGATGCCGATGCGCTGGATCGCTACTCGCGACATCTGCTGCTGCCCGAAGTCGGCGCCGCCGGGCAGAACAAGCTCGCGCATGCGCGCGTTGCGCTGATCGGCGCGGGTGGACTCGGTTCGCCGGCGGCGCTCTATCTGACCGCAGCCGGTGTTGGGTCGATCACCCTGGTCGACGACGATGTCGTGGAAAAATCCAATCTGCAGCGGCAGATCCTGCACACGGACGCGCGCATTGGCGTGGCGAAAACCGAATCTGCGCGCGTCGCGCTGGCGGCCCTGAATCCACAGATCCAGGTGCACACGCAGAAAACGCGATTGCTTGCCGCAAATGTCGAACAACTGATCCGCGATCACGATGTGGTGATCGACGGCGCAGACAATTTCCCGACGCGTTATTTGCTCAGCGCCGCGTGTCTGCACCTGAAAATTCCGCTGGTATACGGCGCTGTGCATCGCTTCACCGGCCAGGTGAGCGTGTTCGATGCGCGTCGCGACGATTCGCCGTGCTATCGCTGCCTGTTCCCCGAGCCGCCCGCGGCCGAAGATGCGCCCAACTGCGCCGAAGCCGGCGTGCTCGGCGTATTGCCGGGAATCATCGGACTACTGCAGGCCAGCGAGGCGATCAAACTGATTCTTGGCATCGGCGCGCCGCTGGTCGGGCGTCTGCTGTGCTTCGATGCCTTGGCCGCCACATTCCGCGAGCTGCGCCTGCCGCGCGACCCGCACTGCCCGGGTTGCGGCGCGGACGTGCAATTCCGCGGCTACGAGGATATCGCGCGGATTTGCGCCTCCGCATAGTCGGCAGGCACCATCGCGTATACCGCCGCCTTCAGGGGCGTGCCGTTGAGCACGAGGCGATTGCGTGCGATGCCTTCAAGAGCTGCGCCGGCCTTTTCCGCGACACGCCGGCTTGCTCGGTTGTCGACGGCAGCGATTATTTCGATGCGCGTGAGTCCGAGCACATCGAAGGCAAAACCAATCGCCAACCGCGCCGCCTGTGTCGCCACGCCGCGTGCCTGGCAGGATTCACGCACCCAGTAGCCGACGTTGGCGAAGTTGTGCTCGATGTTGCGTTGATTGACGCCGATGCCGCCGAGATACCCACCATTCGCCGCATCGACGATCGCAAAGTCATAGCGCTGGCCGCTGTCCCAGGCGCCGATGCAGTTATCGATCCAGGTCGTGCCGTCATTTTCGCCGTATGCGGAACTGCACCAGCCCTGCCAGCGCCCGACCGTGTGCACCGACTCGCGCACGGCCTCGACGAGGTTCTGCATGTCGTCGCTGCGGTATTTGCGAATGCGGATGCCACCCGCCTCGCGCTGCGTCGGAATAGTAGCTGTGGTCGATTCAGACATGCGGTCTCATCACGCTAATCTGGTCGCAATGTTCAGCCATGTTGCTTCTGCGCCGCGTCGAACGCGGCGAGCTGCGCGGGCGTGGCTTCCTGCTGATGCTTGGTCTTCCACTGCGCGAATGGCTCGCCGTAGACACGCTCGCGCGCCGCATCTTTGCTCAGGTTTATTCCTTTCGCGGCGGCAGCTTCGCGATACCAGTCGGCCAAGCAGTTGCGGCAGAAGCCGGCAAGGATCATCAGGTCGATGTTCTGCACATCCGCGCGCTTTTCGTTGAGATGCTGCAGCAGGCGCCGGAATGCGGCGGCTTCGAGTTCGGTGGTCTGGTCGCTCATGTGGGATCCTGATCGGTGGACAACATGATAAACCCCGGCCGTGCGCGCGTCAGCGTGACTCATTTGAGCCGCGCCGCCGCAACAGTGATAATGCGCGACCTTTATCGGGCGGGCGAATGAGCGCGAAAATTCTCGATGGCAAACGAATCGCCGACCGGTTGCTCGACGACCTGCGCGCGCAGGTGCGGCTGCGCCAGCAGCAGGGATTGAGCGTGCCCGGGCTCGCGGTGGTGCTGGTCGGCAACGATCCGGCCTCGGCGGTGTATGTGCGCAACAAGCGCCGCGCCTGCACGCATGCAGGATTTCATTCGCGCGACTACGACCTGCCGACTGCGACGACGCAGGCCGAACTCGTCGCCCTGATCGATGCGCTTAATGCCGATGCGCAGATTCACGGCATCCTTGTGCAGCTGCCGTTGCCGGCGCATATCGATGCCGATGTCATCGTCAATCGCATCGATCCGCGCAAGGACGTGGACGGCTTCCATCCGGAAAATATCGGCCGCCTTGCGCTGCGCCAGCGCGGCTTGCGGCCGTGCACCTCGAAAGGCGTGATGACCTTGCTGGCGCATACCGACCGGCCGGTGCGCGGGCAGACCGCCGTCGTCGTCGGGGTTTCCAACCATGTCGGTCGGCCGCTGGCCTTCGAGCTGCTGCTGGCCGGCTGCACGACGATCTGCTGCCACCGGTTCACCCGCGATTTGCCGCAAGTCGTCGCATCGGGCGATATCGTCGCGGTCGCCGTCGGCCAGCCGGGTATGGTGAAAGGGGCGTGGATCAAACCGGGCGCAGTGGTGATCGATGTCGGCATCAATCGCCTCGCCGACGGCCGCCTGACCGGGGATGTGGAATTCGCTCCCGCGGCCGAGCGCGCGGCGTGGATCACACCGGTGCCGGGCGGGGTCGGGCCGATGACGGTGGCGACCTTGATGCAGAACACGCTGGAGGCGGCACAATCGTTCACTGTCAAGTGCATTTGAGAGCCTGCCTCTCTTCAACTGAATCGGCGCTAACGCACGTTGCGGCAGCGCACGGGACGCTGGGGTGCTTGCGTTAAAATCAATAGTTGCCTTTGCCGACCGCCATGGAAATGCCGATTTCCCTTCTCCGCCTGCGCTTTGTCCTGCTGCTGTGCGTCTGCCTGACGGCAGCCTGCGGCAGCGTGATGCGCAGGGCCACCCAACAGTTCAGCGACAATCTCACCACGGCGATCCTCAACGAGGACGACACCGGTCTGGTGCGCGACGGCGTGCCTGCCTATCTGTTGCTGATCGACGGCTTGATCGAAGGCGATCCGCAGAATCCGGACATCCTGCTCGCCGGCGCGAAACTCTACGGCGCCTATGCGGGCGGTTTCGTCGACGACGGCGAGCGCGCGCAGCGCCTCGCCGGGCGCGCATACAGCTACGCGCGGCGCGCGCTGTGCCTGCGCGAGAAGCCGCTATGCGACGCGCTCGACGGGTCCTTCGACGCGTTTGCGGCTGCGCTCAAACAAGCCGACGCAAAGGACATCGCGACGATCTATGGTTTTGCCTCAGCCTGGGCCGGGAAAATCCAGGTCAACAGTGGCGACTGGAATGCGATCGCGGACCTACCCAAGTTGCAGGCGCTGCTACAGCGCGCGAACGAAATCGACGAGCACTACGACAACGGCGGCGCGTCCTTGTATCTGGGCGTGATCAATTCGATCCGGCCCGCCTCGCTCGGCGGCAAACCCGAGGAAGGGAAGGCGTATTTCGACAAGGCGCTCGAACTTTCCGGCGGCCGCAACCAGATGGTGCGTGTGCTGTACGCGCAGTTTTACGCGCGCCTGGTGTTCGATCAGGCTCTGCACGACAAGTTGCTCAACGACGTACTCGCCGCCGATCCGGTGGCGCCGAAGCTGACCCTGATCAATACACTGGCCAAGCGCAAGGCGAAGGCGTTGCTCGAATCGGGCAAGGATTATTTCTAGCGTGCACCCGAAATATATTAGTAGACAAGGCAATTAAATGAAAAAGTTTGCATTATTCGCATTTGCTCTCGCCGAAATCGCTGTCAATGCGACGGGCGCGACCACGATCAAGATCGCCACGGTCGCGCCCGACGGCACCGCGTGGATGCGCGAGATGCGCGCCGCTGCCGAGACGATCAAGCAGCGCAGCGGCGATCGTGTCGAGATCAAGTACTACCCGGGCGGCGTCATGGGCGACGATGCGACGGTGCTGCGCAAGATCAAGATCGGCCAGCTGCAGGGCGCCGTGTTCACCGGCGGCCAGGCCGCGTCGATCACCCAGGATGCAAATGTGTACGGCCAGCCGTTCCAGTTCCGCACCCTGGACGAAGTCGACAAGGTACGTGCCAAGGTCGATCCGCTGCTCCGGGCCAGCTTCGAGAAGGCGGGTTTCGTCGCGCCGGGCATTTCTGGCGGCGGTTTCGCCTACCTGATGAGCGTGAAGGAAATTCACGGCAAGGACGATCTGAAGTCCGCGAAAGTCTGGATACCGCAGGGCGACCGCATCGCCGAGGCCGCGTTCAAGGCGGCCGGCGTCACGCCGATCCCGCTCTCTCTTGCCGATGTGTATACAAGTTTGCAGACGGGCTTGATCGATACGGTGGAAAACACCACCTCGGGTGCGATCGCGTTCCAGTGGCATACCAAGGTCAAGTACATGGTCGATCTGCCACTGATGTACGTGGTCGGCGTGCTAGTGATCGACAAGAAGGCATTCGACGCGCTCGGCGCGGACGACCAGAAAGCGGTCAACGAAGAAATCGGTGCGGCCTTCGCGCGGCTGGAGAAAATCAACCGCGACGACAACGCGCAGGCGCGCGGAGTGCTGCAGAAGCAGGGCGTGACGATCAGCGTGCCGACGGCCGACGAACGCAAAGCCTGGGAAGAGATCGGCGCCGCGGCGCGCAGGGACTTGGTCGGCGCGGGTGGGGTTTCAGCGGAACTGTCGAGCGCGGCGAGCAAGGCGCTCGACGCGGCGCGTGGGCGAGCCGGGAATTGACGTGCGATGCGTTGAAGCGCATCGCACGCCGGCGAGCGACCCGCCACGGACGGCGGGGCCGGCGGGCGCACCACGGATGGTTTTTTGAATGAGATTCAAATCCCATGTTATGAGCCAGCCCTTATCGCCGAAGGGAGCGATTGCAAAGATCGCCGCCTGGCTCCAGCGCTTCGAAGAATGGCTGCTGACCTTTCTGGTACTGATCCTGGTGATCCTCGCCGGCGCACAGATTTTTCTGCGCAACGTATTCGGCGGGGGCATTTCCTGGGCCGATCCGTTCCTGCGCACGCTCGTGGTGTGGACGGCGATGCTCGGCGCGCTCGCTGCGGTGCGCGACGACAAACATATCGCCGTCGATGTGCTGCAACGCTTTCTTCCCGCGAGCGCACAGCGCATCGCGCGCATCATGACCTTGTTGTTTTCCGCGGCCATCTGTGCGGCGATGGCCTGGTACAGCATCGGTCTGGTCAGTATCGACTTTGCCGAGTCGTCGAGTGCGGCGGCAGCTGACGCCCTGAAGGCAATTCCGAGCTGGGTGCTTGAAAGTATACTTCCGGTTGGTTTCGCACTTATGGCGTTGCGTTTTGTCCTGCGCGCGTTCGCCGCACCCGCCCATCCGCCGGAATTGCTGCACGATCCGGGCGCGCAGCCGGCTCAGGGCGAGCAACTGTGATCTGGCTGATCTCCGGCGCGTTGCTCCTCCTCGCGGCGCTCGGTGCGCCGTTGTTCGCATTGATTGCGGCGATCGCCCTGTTCGGCTTCAACGCCTCGGGTCAACCGGGCACGGCGGTCGCGATCGAGTTTTACCGACTCTCCGACATGCCTGCGCTGATCGCGATTCCGCTGTTCACGCTCGCCGGCTATCTATTGGCGGAAAGTCAGGCGCC
>JAYTQX010000251.1:0-3396 GCA_043746455.1 Pseudomonadota bacterium | reverse complement strand
GATCATGACCGTTTGCGGCGTTGCGGTCGCCGCACCTGTCGCCTACCAGATCGATCCCAAGCACACCTATCCCAGTTTCGAAGCGGACCACGAGGACGGCCTGTCGATCTGGCGTGGCAAGTTCGACAGGACTTCAGGCACGATCGTACTCGACAAGGCAGCGGGCCAAGGCACGGTGGATATCGTCGTCGACATGTCCAGTGTGAATTTCGGGCTCGATGCGATGGACAAGAAGGCCAGAAGCGATGAAATGTTCGACATCGCGCAATTCCCGCAGGCAACTTACAAGGGCAAGCTCGAGGGCTTCGCCAACGGCGCGCCGTCGCGGGTCGTCGGCGAACTGACGCTGCATGGCGTAACCAAGCCGCTGGTCCTGAAAATCGATTCGTTCAAATGCAAGCAGGATCGTCTGGTCAAGCGCGAAGTCTGCGGAGCGGATGCACTGGCTACCTTCGATCGCTCCGACTTCGGCATTGATAGGGGCAAGAAAGACGGCTTCAAGATGGCGGTGACGCTGCGCATTCAGGTCCAGGCGATCCAGGCCAAACCGTAGGCGTCACGCCGATGCGCACGCGGCGGCGCGCGCGAACAGCAGGTCGCGCTCGCGTACGTTGCGCGTGAGCGCCGCAGCGCGTTCGAACTCCGCACATGCTTCGGCATGGCGCCCGAGCTTGGCGAGCAGATCGCCGCGCACAGTCGACAGCAGGTGGTAGGACCTCAATGCCTGTTCGTCGACTAGTGCGTCGGCAAGTTCCAGTCCCGCCGCCGGGCCGAACGCCATGCCCACGGCAACTGCACGATTGAGTTCGACGACCGGCGACGGCATCGCCTCTGCGAGATATTCGTATAGCACAGCGATTCGCGGCCAATCGGTCTCGTCGGCGACGCGCGCACGCGCATGACAGGCGGCGATCGCGGCCTGCAGTGCGTAAGGACCCCGGGCGCCGCCGAGCTTTTCCGCGCGTTCGAGCGCGGCGAGGCCGCGATGGATCAGCAATTGGTCCCAGCGCGCGCGGTCCTGATCGAGCAGCAGCACCGGCACGCCGGATTTGCCCACGCGAGCGTGTGAGCGCGAGGCCTGGATCTCCATCAGCGCAACGAGGCCGTGGACTTCGGGTTCCTTGGGTGCAAGCCCGGCTAGGATGCGGCCCAGACGCAGCGCTTCGTCGCAGAGTGCGGGCCGCATCCAGTCGTCGCCGGCGGTCGCCGAGTAGCCTTCGTTGAAGACTAGGTAGATGACTTCGAGTACCGAAGTCAGACGCGCGGCGAGTTCGTCCTTGCGCGGCACCTCGAACGGCACCTGCGCGTCGCTAAGCGTGCGCTTGGCGCGCACGATGCGCTGGGCGACCGTCGGCTCCGGCACGAGAAACGCGCGCGCGATCTCGTCGGTGGTCAGACCGCCGAGCAGGCGCAGCGTGAGCGCCACGCGCCCTTCGGGCGAGAGCAGCGGATGGCAGGCGGTGAAGATCAGGCGCAGCAGGTCGTCGCCGACATCGTCGTCGAGCGCTGCGTCAAAATCCGGCGCGGCAAAATCGGCCTGCAACTCGATTTCGTGGCCGAACTCCTCGTGCTTGCGCTCGACCATTTTTTTCCGGCGCAGCAGGTCGATGGCTCGGTGCTTCGCGGTGGCCATCAGCCAAGCGCCCGGATTATTCGGCACGCCGGACTCCGGCCAGCGTTCGAGTGCGGCGACGAGCGCGTCCTGCGCCAGTTCCTCGGCGACACCGACATCGCGAACGATGCGTGCGAGGCCCGCAATCAGGCGTGGCGATTCGATGTGCCAGACCGCGGCGATAGTTCGATCGATATTGGTCGCCGTCATGGCGACCGATCACACCATCTTCGATTGCCGGGCGCAAGCAACGTCGTTTGCTGGTTGGCGGGCCAATTTGAAATATCATGCCGTTCGTGGTGAGGTATCGAACCATGAGCGGCGATCCGAGAAGCCCCGCTCGCCCTTCGATACCTCAGGACCAACGGTATACAAGTTCCAACCCAATGCTAACCAGTTGCCCGCTTACGCGGCCTGCTTCTTGTCGTCCGGACCGTCCATGATCTGGTAGGTCACGCACTCGCCGTCGCCAGCGACTTCGAGAAAGCGCCGCGCACCTTCGATCGCGGCTTCGCGCGACGGGTATTCGAGCATCGCGAAGCCACCGAGCAGTTCTTTCGATTCGGCGTACGGCCCATCGATCACGCCGGCCTTGCCGTTCGTGCGCCGCACGATGCAGCCGGAATTCCTGATCGAGAGGAATCCGCCGCCCATCAGCAGTTCGCCGCGCTGGATCGCGTCGGCGATGAACTTGTCCATCGCCGCCTTCTTCTCGCCCGTCGGCGCGGCGGCCGGGTTCGTCTTTGCATCGGGAATGTAGATGCTGAAATATTTCATGATTGCCTCGACTGTTTGATAGATGGATTGATCGTCGCTCAGAGCGCGGCGCCGTTGGCGATCTTTACGCGCAGAAGTTCTTCCTGTTCGCGCAGCTCGGGTGTGAACTCGGCGCCGAAGTCTTCGGCCTCGAACACTTGGCGGATTTCGATCTCGGACACGCCGGTTTCGAACGGATTGGGGCAACGCTTGACCCATTCGATCGCCTCTTCCAGCGACTTGACCTGCCACAGCCAGAAACCGGCGACCCAGCTCATTGGTCTCGGCAAACGGCCCGTCGATCACGCTGCGTTCCTTGCCGAAAAACCTGACGCGCGCGCCCTTCGAGCTGGAGTGCAAACCTTCGCCCGCGAGCATTACGCCGGCCTTCACCAGGTCCTCGTTGAACTTGCCCATGTCGGCGAGCAGCTTCTCGCTAGGCATAACGCCGGCTTCGGACTCTTTTGTTGCTTTGACGATCACCATGAATCGCATTTTGTATCTCCTGGAATGATTGAGGTTCAGAGCCGGGCTTGCGGCCGATTCGATCGGCTGAATCCCTGGCTCTTGTCTTGACGACGAACGAGGGGCCGGAAAATCGACAAGGTCGGTAAAAATATTTTGCCCTGCGGATCAGCCGTTCAGCGAAGCACCCAATTGGTCGAGCAACGCGCGCGTGCCACGCTCGCGCGAACCGGCATCGTCGTAGCCGTCGAGAAAGGCGCCCTGTTCGGTGACGATCAAACGTGTGCCGGGATTCGCCGGTTTGAATTCCACGGTCGCCAGTGAGACCGAGATTTTCCGCTCGTCCAAGTGCATGCTGTAGGTATAGACGATGCGTTGATCCGGCACGATGTCGTTGTAGATCGCCTGGAAATCCGTGACCACGCCGCTGGCCCAGCGGCCGCGTGCGCGCTCGCGCCCGCCGACGCGGAAGTCGAGTTCGCGCTCCAGCAATGTCCATTCCGTGGACGGCGCGACAAACCAGCGGCCCTTGGCTTGCGCCGACGACCACGCGGCAAACACCT